>NZ_JBIWCN010000009.1:30774-298624 GCF_044761525.1 Streptomyces sp. NPDC097595
CGGGGGGGGCGTGGCGCGTGAGGGCCTCCCCCCCCCCCCCCCCCCGCCCCCCCCCCCCCCCCCGCGGGGGCCGCCCGCCCCCCCCCCCCCCCCCCCGCGCCCCCCCCCGCTTCTCCGTTCCGGAAGGAGTTCCGGCGGATCTCAGGTGCGCTGTCTGTTGCCCCGCAGCGAGGCCCACAGCATGTCGCCGACGCCGACGACCACCACAGCGCCGATGAGCTGGAGCACATGGCGCGTCCAGTCGATGCCCTTGGTGTCGTTGACCCCGATCCAGGTGGCGACAGCATTTCCGAGGACGCTGCCGATCATGCCGAAGATGACCGTCAGCCAGAGCGGGATCTGCTGCTTGCCCGGCAGGATCGCCTTGGCGATCAGTCCGAGCACCAGGCCCACGATGATTGCCCACAACCAGCCCATGCTGCCTCCTTGAGCGACGCCGTGTCGCGCATGTCCCGCCCAGTCTCGGCGCTGCGGCGGCGCACCGCACCTCGGGCGGGTCCGTGCGGGCGAGAGCCGGTATGTACGCAATTGGCGTGCCCCGGTCTCGTACGCGGTGGAGGCCGGGCGTAGCGTAGGTGCGGCCGGTCCGGGTCCGGGGAAGGTTGGTGGGGACGTGGTGCGCAAACAGGGTGGTGCGGAGGTCTTCCGGATCACGGGGGCCCGGCAGGGGCTCGCCGATGACGTGCGCGGCAGACAGCGCCGCTATGTGATCTCGATGTCCGTGCGCACGGTGTCGGTGGTGGCCGCCGCGGTCCTGTGGAACGTGGAGCGGCACATCGCGTTCGTGGCGCTCGGTCTCGGGGTGCTGCTGCCGTACGTGGCCGTCGTCATCGCCAACGCGGGCCGCGAGACGAGCCCGGCGCTGCCGTCCACGTTCGTCCTGCCGCCCCAGTCGCACCCGGCGCTGGAATCCGGTGCGGCGGTGCCCTCACCGCAGTCCGGACGTGGTTTCCGGTCTTCGGATGGGCCGGAGCACGACTGAGCCCACGGCGGGCCCAAGCTCAAGAAAAGCTCAGATCAATCATGAAGTTCCGGTGCACCGCGGCAGGGTGTGCGTGACATACTTTGTAGGCGCTCCGCATCCCCCGTCGGAGCGACGGACCGACGCCGGGCAGCTCCCCCCGTGGCTGCCCGGCGTCGCCATTCCCGCCTCCGGGCGCGCGTCCGGCACCCTCTAGGGTTGAGTCCGTGAACTCCCCGGAATCCGCCGAGAATCCCGCCCCCGTGTGTTCGGCCAAGGGCTGCCGGGCCGACGCCGTCTGGGTGCTGGCCTGGAACAACCCGAAGCTGCACACGCCGGAGCGCCGCAAGACGTGGCTGGCCTGCGAGGAGCACCGGGAGCACCTGTCCTCGTTCCTCGGGGTGCGGGGCTTCCTCAAGGACGTGGTGACGCTGACCGAGTGGGAGTCGCGCCCGACGTCCCCGTGACCGGGCGGGGTCAGCCGCCGATCGCGGACATCGGGCGGTCGGGCTGGAGGAAGCTCGGGTCGTCAAGACCGGATCCGGCCTTCTTGCCCCACATCGCCTGTTCCCAGAGGCGGGCGATCTCCTCGTCGGGTGCCTCCGAACGCAGCGCCCCGCGCAGGTCGGTCTCCTCGCGGGCGAAGAGGCAGGTGCGGACCTGTCCGTCGGCGGTGAGCCGGGTGCGGTCGCAGGCCCGGCAGAAGGGGCGGGTGACGGAGGCGACGACACCGACCCGGTGCGGTCCGCCGTCGACGGTCCAGCGCTCGGCGGGGGCGGAACCGCGCTCGCCGTCCTCCTCGGCGGTGAGGTCGAAGCGGGTGCGCAGCGAGGCGAGGATGTCGCCCGCGGTGATCATGCCGTCGCGCTTCCAGCCGTGCTGGGCGTCCAGCGGCATCTGCTCGATGAAGCGGAGCTCGTACCCGTGCTCGACGGCCCAGGCGAGCAGGTCGGGGGCCTCGTCGTCGTTGAGCCCCGGCATCAGGACGGTGTTGACCTTGACGGGGGTGAGTCCGGCCTCGTGGGCCGCTTCCAGGCCGGTCAGCACGTCGTGGTGGCGGTCGCGGCGGGTGAGGGTCTTGAACACCTCGGGCCGCAGGGTGTCGAGCGAGACGTTGACCCGGTCGAGGCCGGCGTCCTTGAGGGCGGCGGCGGTCCGCTTGAGCCCGATGCCGTTGGTGGTGAGGGACATCCTCGGGCGGGGGTCCAGCTCGGCGCACCGCTGGACGATGGAGACGAGGCCGGGGCGCAGCAGCGGTTCGCCGCCGGTGAAGCGGACCTCGGTGACGCCGAGCCGGGTGACGGCGATGCGGACGAGCCGGACGATCTCGTCGTCGGTGAGCAGGTCGGGCTTGCCCAGCCACTGCAGGCCCTCCTCGGGCATGCAGTAGGTGCAGCGCAGGTTGCACCGGTCGGTGAGCGAGACGCGCAGGTCGGTGGCGACCCGGTCGTAGGTGTCGATGAGCATGGTGGGCCCCCTCCCCCGGTGACTTCCCGGTCGCGGTATCTGACTCTTTCGAGCCTACGCGAGACCGGTGGCGGCGGAGGGGCCCGTTTGGCACGAGGTGCGGCGAGGCCGCGTCGTAGGACCCTACGACGCGGCCTCGTACGGGCATGGGATCAGTGGGCTCCGATGCCGGTGAGGGACTTGACCTCCAGCTCGGCGTACTTGCCCTTGTCCGGCTCCTCCTTGGACAGGAGCGAGCCGATCCAGCCGAGCAGGAAGCCGAGCGGGATGGAGATGAGGCCGGGGTTCTCCAGCGGGAACCAGGCGAAGTCGACGCCCTTGAACATCGAGGACTTCGCGTTGCCGGAGACGACCGGCGAGAACAGCACCAGGATCACGGAGGAGGCCAGGCCGCCGTAGATCGACCACAGCGCGCCCCGGGTGGTGAAGCGCTTCCAGAAGAGGCTGTAGAGGATCGTCGGCAGGTTGGCGGAGGCGGCGACGGCGAAGGCGAGGGCGACGAGCCCGGCGACGTTCATGTCGCGGGCGAAGACGCCGAGGACGATCGCGGCCGCGCCGATGAAGACGGTGGACCAGCGGGCGGCCTTCATCTCCTCCTGCTCGGTGGCCTGCCCCTTGCGGATGACGTTGGCGTAGATGTCGTGCGCGAAGGAGGACGAGGAGGCGAGGGTCAGTCCGGCGACGACGGCGAGGATGGTGGCGAAGGCGACGGCGGAGATGACGGCGAGCATGATCGCGCCGCCGGTGGTGCCGACGCCGCCGAGGTATTCGGCGAGCTGCGGGGCGGCGGTGTTGCCGGGGGCCGCGATGTTCTTCGGGCCGATCAGCGCGGCGGCGCCGAAGCCCAGGGCGATGGTCATCAGGTAGAAGGCGCCGATGATGCCGATGGCCCAGTTGACGGACTTACGGGCGGCCTTGGCGGTGGGCACCGTGTAGAAGCGGATCAGGATGTGCGGGAGCCCGGCGGTGCCGAGGACGAGGGCGATGCCGAGGGAGAGGAAGTCCAGCTTCGAGGTGCCGGTGGCGCCGTACTTCAGTCCGGGCTCCAGGAACGCGGAGCCGTGGCCGCTCTTCTCGGCGGCGGTGCCCAGCAGGTCGGAGACGTTGAAGTCGAACTTCCACAGCACCATGAGGGTCATCAGGAGGGCGCCGGCGATGAGCAGGACGGCCTTGACCATCTGGACCCAGGTGGTGCCCTTCATGCCGCCGATGGTGACGTAGACGATCATCAGTACGCCGACCAGCGCAACGATGAGGATCTTTCCGCCGTCGCTGCTGATGCCGAGGAGCAGGGTGACCAGTGCCCCGGCGCCCGCCATCTGTGCCAGCAGATAGAAGATCGACACGATGATGGTGGAGACGCCCGCCGCGGTGCGCACCGGGCGCTGGCGCATCCGGTAGGCGAGGACGTCACCCATGGTGTAGCGGCCCGAGTTGCGCAGGGGTTCGGCGACGAGCAGGAGCGCCACCAGCCAGGCGACGAGGAAGCCGATGGAGTAGAGGAAGCCGTCGTAGCCGAAGAGGGCGATGGCGCCGGCGATGCCGAGGAAGGACGCGGCGGACATGTAGTCGCCGGAGACCGCGAGTCCGTTCTGGAAGGCGGTGAACTGCCGCCCGCCCGCGTAGAAGTCGGAGGCGCTGCGGGTCTGGCGGCCGGCCCAGACGGTGATGCCGAGGGTGGCGGCGACGAAGACCGCGAACAGCGTGATGATGAGCGGCCGGTGCTCGCTGGTGGACGAGGCGGCGAGGGTCACGGCGGTGTGGGAGTGGTACGCGGCGCTCATGCGTCGGCCTCCATACGGGACTTGATGGCCTCGGCCTTCGGGTCGAGCTTCGCGTTGGCGTGGCGCGAGTACAACCAGGCGATGAGGAAGGTGGTGACGAACTGGGCGAGGCCGAAGACGAAGGCCACGTTGATGTTGCTGAAGACCTTGGTGCCCATGAAGCCGCCCGCGTAATTGGAGAGCAGCACGTACAGCAGGTACCAGAGGACGAAGGCGACGGTCAGCGGGAAGGCGAACGAGCGGTGGGCGCGGCGCAGTTCGCCGAACTCCGCGCTGCCTTGCTCCGCGAGGAACGCCTCGGTCGTGGGCTGGGCAGGGCTCTTCTCCGTACCGCCCTCGGGCGGCGGTGCATCGGTAGCCACGGATTCTCCTCGCGACGCGGGTGCGGTGGTGGGGACGGTCGGTTGCACTGGGGACCTCGTGTTCGGGGGGTGGTGGTGCGCTTCCCCTGACAACGGCACGCAACGCGCGGCGAAGCGGTTCACTTGGGTTCGCCGCTTCTCTCCGTCACCCCTTCGGGGGGTCCGATGTGCACGTGTTCACGCGAATCGATTGATGTGCCGGGATGATCGGCGCTAGCTTCACTGGTCATGTACGCGACCGGACACGCCTCGTGTCCGGTCGGCTGACACGGATGAAGTGGAGACCCCATGGCTCATCTGGGATCCGGACGGACGCGCGCACTGACGCTGCCCGTCGGATTGGCCCTCACCGCCTCGCTCGGCTTCCTGCCGGCGGGGGTCGCCTCCGCCGCCCCGGCGGGGCACGGTGCCCCCGCCGCGGCGGTACCGGCGGACGGACCCGAACTGTCGTACGTGGTCAACACCCAGGGCGGTCCGGGGACCGTCAAGCAGGTGCGCAAGGCGATAGAACGGGCCGGCGGCACGGTGGTGATCGCCTACGACCGGATCGGCGTCATCGTCGTCCACTCGAAGAACCCGGACTTCGCGAAGACGGTCCGCAAGGTCAGGGGCGTCCAGTCGGCGGGCGCCACCCGCACCAACCCGATCGTCCCCCAGGCCACCAAGGACATCGGGGTCGAGCAGCCCCTGACGGCCGCGCAGGAGAAGGCCGCGGCGGCGAAGGCGACCGCGGACCAGGACCCGATGGAGCCCTTGCAGTGGGACCTGCCGGCCATCAAGGCGGACAAGGCCCACCAGAAGTCGCTGGGCAGCTCCCGGGTGACGGTCGCGGTCATCGACACCGGGGTGGACGACACCCACCCGGACCTCGCGCCCAACTTCGACCGCGCGGCCTCCGCGAACTGCGTGTCGGGCGCCCCGGACACCACGGAGGGCGCCTGGCGTCCGAACCCCGGCGAGAGCGACCACGGCACCCATGTCGCCGGCACCATCGCGGCGGCCAAGAACGGCATCGGTGTGACGGGCGTGGCGCCGGGCGTGAAGGTGTCCGGCATCAAGGTCGCCAACCCGGACGGCTTCTTCTACACCGAGTCCGTCGTCTGCGGCTTCGTCTGGGCCGCCGACCACGGGGTGGACGTCACCAACAACAGCTATTACACCGACCCGTGGATGTACAACTGCAAGAACGACCCGGACCAGGGCGCCCTGGTTGAGGCCGTGTACCGGGCCACCCGGTACGCCGAGCTGAGGGGCGCGGTCAACGTCGCGGCCGCCGGGAACTCCGCCGAGGACCTGGCGGCGGACTCCATCGAGGACACGACCAGCCCGAACGACACCACCCCGGGCGGCCGGACCGTCGACCCGCGCCAGTGCCTGGACATCCCCACGATGCTCCCGGGCGTCGTCACCGTTTCGGCGACGGGTGCGAAGGGCCTGAAGGCGTCGTACTCGAACTACGGGAACGGGGTCATCGACGTGGCCGCGCCCGGCGGGGACTCGACGATCTACCAGACGCCCGAGCCCCCGGCGACGAGCGGCCTCATCCTCTCGACGCTGCCGGGCGGCAAGTACGGCTACAAGGCCGGTACGTCGATGGCGTCCCCGCACGTCGCCGGCGTCGTGGCCCTGATCAAGTCGAAGCACCCGTACGCCCCGCCCGCCGCGGTCAAGGCGCTGCTGACCCTGGAGGCGGACGCGAAGGCGTGCGACGCGCCGTACGACATCGACGGTGACGGCACGGCCGACGCGGTCTGCGAGGGCGGCAAGAACCGCAACGGCTTCTACGGGGCCGGTGTGGTCGACGCGCTGGATGCCGTGCGCTGGTGACACCGGGGTCCGGGGGCCGGTGCGTCACGGCCCCCGGACCGCCGGATCACGGGTGATTCACGGCGTGATCAGGACCTTGAGCGCCGTGCGCCCGTCCATCGCCTTGTAGCCGGCCGGTACGCCGTCGAGCCCGACGGACAGGTCGAAGACGGGCGAGGGGTCGATGGTGCCGTCCAGCACGTCGGGCAGCAGCTCCGGGATGTACGTGCGCACGGGGGCGACCCCGCCGCGCAGCGCGATGTTCCGGTTGAACATGTCGCCGAGGTCGAGCCCGGTGCCGCTGCCGTGCGGGACGCCGACGTAGCCGATCGCCCCGCCGTCCCGGGTGATGCCGACGGCGGTGCGCATCGACTGCTCGGTGCCCACGGCCTCGATCACGGAGTGGGCGCCCTCGCCGCCGAGCAGCTCCCGTACGGCCGCGACCGCCGCGTCGCCGCGCTCGGCGACGACGTCGGTGGCGCCGAAGTCCCGGGCGATGTCCGTGCGCGCCGCGTGCCGGCCGAGCGCGATGATCCGCTCCGCGCCGAGCCGCTTGGCGGCCATCACTCCGCACAGCCCGACGGCCCCGTCCCCGACGACGGCGACGGTCGAGCCGGCCCGTACGCCCGCGCCGACCGCCGCGTGGTGGCCGGTGCCGAGCACGTCGGAGAGGGCCAGCAGGCCGGTGAGCAGCCGGTCGTCGGAGGCCGCGGCGGCGGGCAGCGCGACCAGGGTGCCGTCGGCGAAGGGGACGCGGACGGCCTCGCCCTGCCCGCCGTCGGAGCCCACGGAGCCCCAGAAGCCGCCCTGCGGGCAGGAGGTGGTCAGGCCCTCGGCGCAGTACGCGCAGGTGCCGTCGGACCAGACGAACGGGGCGACGACCAGGTCCCCGGCGGAGAACCCGCGCACCTCGGACCCGGCCTCCTCGACTATCCCGAGGAACTCGTGGCCGATGCGCTGGCCCGGCTGCCGCGCGGACTCACCCCGGTAGGCCCACAGGTCGCTGCCGCAGATACAGGCCCGCAGGACCCTCAGCACCACGTCGGTGGGCTGCTGGATCACGGGGTCGGGCACCTCCTCCACGCGGATGTCGTGGGGGGCGTGGATAACGGTGGCGCGCATGCGTGGGGGTCCTTGCTGATCTCAGATGCTGATACTCCTTTCACGGTACGCCCCCGGGCCGGCTTCCTCCCGGACAGGGCCTAGCGCACCCAGGGTGAGCAGGAGCTGCGCGGCGACATAGGTGAGCATCACCCAGAAGCCGGAGGCCGGGAGCTGCGGCCAGTCCGCGATGCCGGTGGCGATGAGCGCGTCGGAGAGCAGGAAGAGGGCCCCGCCGGTCGCCGCGTACCGGCCGAGGACGCCGGAGCGGTACGCCATGGCGGTCAGCAGCAGGCTGTACCCGGCCATCGGGATCCGCAGCCCGGCCGGCAGCCCGTCCCAGAGCAGGACGAGGAACACGGTGAGCACGACGGCGTACACGAGCGCCGGAAGCAGCGCCCCGCGCGCCCGGCCGAACAGCACCAGGTAGCAGACGTGCCCGGCGGCGAACCCGGCCATCCCGACGAGGAACGCCAGGTCGGAGTCGATCAGCAGGAACACATCGCCGGCCCAGCCGCACAGCAGCGCCGCGATCAGCAGCCTCGGCCCGCGCCGGGCGAGGGCGTACCCGGCGAGCAGCGGCATCAGGAGCGGCTTGGCGCCGAGGTGGAGCCACTCGGGGCCGGTGAGTACGCCGACGAGGTCGGCGGCGCACGCGACGAGGAAGGCGACGAGCAGGGGCCGGGCGTACCGCTCACTCATGCGGTGCCCTCCGGGGCGGGCGCGGCGACGGGGGCGGGGGCGGTGGCTGGGGCGGTACGGGCCTGGGCCGGCTGCCAGCCCGGGCCGCGGAAGACGCGCCCGGCCCGCTCGCCCCAGCCGCTCGCCGCGCGGACGTCGCGGGCGATGGCGGCGTACTCGTGGGTGGCGACGCGCAGCGGGTTGTACGTGTGGATGTTCTTGGTGAGTCCGTAGACCGGCCGCTCCGTCTCCTGGGCGAACGAGCCGAACCAGCGGTCCCACACGATGAGGATGCCGCCGAAGTTGCGGTCGAGGTAGCCGCCCTGCGAGGCGTGGTGCACCCGGTGGTGCGAGGGCGTGTTGAGCGCGTACTCGAAGGGCCGGGGCAGCCTGTCGATCCGCTCGGTGTGCACCCAGAACTGGTAGACGAGGTTGGCCGACGAGCAGAACGCGAGCGCCGCCGGGTGCACCCCGCACGCGATGAGCGGCAGATAGAACGGCCAGGAGGTCAGCGAGGTCCAGGGCTGGCGCAGCGCGGTGGAGAGGTTGAACTTCTCGCTGGAGTGGTGGACGACGTGGCAGGCCCACAGGATGCGGATGACGTGGTGGCCCCGGTGCGACCAGTAGTAGAAGAAGTCCTGCGCGAGCAGCATCAGCGGGACCGTCCACCACAGGACCGGGACGCGCAGCGGCGTCAGCTCGTACACCGCGGTGTAGAGGGCGACGATGGGCACTTTCCACATCAGGTCGAAGACCAGGCTGCCCAGCCCCATGGTGATGCTGGTGGCGGCGTCCTTCGCCTCGTACCCGGCGGCGTCCTCGTCGGGATGGAAGTGGTGCAGCGCCATCTCCAGGACGGTGAGCAGGACGAAGGCCGGTATGGACCAGAGCACTACGTCGGGCAGGTTCGTCGGCATGCCTGCACGGTAGGGCCGGGTCCGGCCGGGGGCCAGATGTTGTTACCAACAAGTATGGGAGACCTGCGGTCAGCGGTCTTTGGTGACTTCCGACAGGGAGTGGTGGGAGGCCGGGGCCCTAAACCCCCGCCGCCCCCAGCAAATGCCCCGCCACGTACGTCACCGCCATGGCCACCGCTCCCCCGCACATATTGCGGAGCACCGCCCGCCCCGGGGCCGCCGCGCCCAGGCGGGCGCTCCACCAGCCCGTCACGGCCAGCACCGCGAGGACGGAGAGCACGGTCACCGGGACGCGGGCGGGGGCCGGGGGCAGCACGATCGCGAGCAACGGCAGCAGGGCGCCGACGGTGAACGCGAGGAAGCTGGCGCCCGCCGCGTGCCAGGGGTTGGTGAGGTCGTCCGGGTCGATGCCGAGCTCCACCTCCGCATGGGCGCGGAGCGCATCGCGCTCGGTGAGCTGGACGGCCGCCTCCCGGGCCACCTCGCGGCTCAGCCCCTTGCCCTGCAACAGGCCCGTCAGCTCCGCGAGTTCCGCCTCCGGGGTCTCCTGGAGCTCCCGCTTCTCCGTGGCCAGCGCGGCCTTCTCCGAATCGCGCTGGGTGGACACCGAGACGTACTCCCCGGCCGCCATCGACAGCGACCCGGCGAGCAGCCCGGCCAGCCCGGCGGTCAGCAGGGCGCCCCGGTCGTCGGTGGCACCGGCGACACCGACGACGAGCCCGGCGGTGGACACCACACCGTCATTCGCCCCGAGCACGGCGGCCCGGAGCCAGTTGAGCCGGGTGCCGAGCCCGGCACCGTGCGGTTCGTCGTGCTCCGGCGCTCGCGTCATCCCGGGATGGTCTCACCTCGCGCCGCCACCGGGCACGCACGCGCACCGAATAGGGGACTGTCCGAGTCGGCCCGTATTCTCTGTGACCATGCTCGACGACCCGCAGACCGCAGCACCGTGGCCGGCCGCCTACCCGCAGGGGTACGCGGTCGTCGACGTGGAGACCACCGGGCTCGCCCGGGACGACCGGATAGTGTCCGCTGCCGTCTACCGCCTGGACGCGCGAGGCGACGTCGAGGACCACTGGTACACGCTGGTCAATCCGGAGCGCGATCCGGGTCCGGTCTGGATCCACGGGCTGACGAGCGACGTGCTGGAGGGGGCGCCGCTGTTCCCGGAGATCGCCGCCGAGCTGTCCGAACGGCTCGCGGACCGGGTGCTCGTGGCGCACAACGCCGCGTTCGACTGGTCGATGCTGGCGCGGGAGTACGCGCGCGCCTCGGTCACCGCCCCGGTGCGGCAGCGGCTGTGCACCATCGCGCTGGCCAAGGAGCTCCGGCTGCCGCTGGCCAACCACAAGCTGGCGTCCCTCGCGGAGCACTTCGGCGTGGTCCAGCAGCACGCGCACCACGCGCTGGACGACGCGCGGGTGCTGGCCGAGGCGTTCCGCCCGAGCCTGCACGCGGCGGCGCGGGACGGGGTGCGGCTGCCGCTGTTGGAATGCCGGCCGCTGACCGAGTGGTCGCAGTCGCCGGTGGCCCCGCGGTCCGGCTCCTCGTCCTCGTACGGGGGACACGGCACCTGGCGCGCCTCGCGGAAGCGTCCGGCGTGCCCGTATCCGAATCCGGGGCGGTACGAGAAGGACAAACCGCTCAAGCAGGGCATGCGGGTGGCGTTCTCCGGGGACACCTCGGTCGACCGCGAACTGCTGGAGGACCGCGCGGTGGAGGCGGGGCTGCACGTGGCGACCAGCGTCTCCCGGCTGACCAGCCTGCTCGTCACCAACGACCCGGACTCGGCGACGTCGAAGACGGTGAAGGCGAAGGCGTACGGCACCCCGGTCCTGGACGAGAGCGCCTTCACGCACCTGCTGCGCGATGTCGCCCCGGCCGTCGCGAAGGTGCCGGCGCCCACGCCGTCATCGGAGTGAACCGGGGGCGACTCGCCGTCCGCCGTCCGCCCGGCGCCGCCCCCGCGTCCCACCCTGTGGCGCATGGCACGTTGTGAGGTCTGCGGAAACGACTACGGGATGTCCTTCGAGGTGCACGCGCAGGGCGCGGTGCACGTCTTCGACTGCTTCGCCTGCGCCATCCACCGCATGGCGCCCATCTGCGAGCACTGCCGGGTCCAGGTCATCGGCCAGGGGGTCGAGGTCGACGGGCACTGGTTCTGCGGCGGGCACTGCGCCCGCGCGGAGGGGAAGGTGGGCATCGTGGACCGCGTCTGAGGACACGGGGCGGCCACCCCTTCGGCCACCCCGTGCGCGAGACACCCCACGGCCGGTTGTACCGTCGTGGGGTGTACCGCTTCCTGATGACCCGGCAGTGGCTGATCCTCGCCCTCCTCTCGCTCGTCCTCATCCCCACGATGATCGAGCTGGGTTTCTGGCAGCTGCACCGGCACGAGCACAAGGTCGCGCAGAACGCCCTGATCTCGCGCAATCTGAAGGCGGACCCGGTCGCCGTGTCCGCGCTGACCTCCCCCGGCCACACCGTTCCGCGCGCGGACTACTGGCGCGCCGTGAAGGCCACCGGGACCTTTGACGAGAAGCACGAGGTCGTCGTCCGCCGCAGGACGGCCACCGACGGCTCCATCGGCGTCCATGTGCTGGTCCCGTTCGACCTCAAGGGCGGCGGCACGGTCCTGATCAACCGGGGCTGGGTCCCCTCCGCCGACGACCAGCACGCCTTCCCCGACGTACCGGCCGCCCCGAAGGGCGAGGTGACCGTCACCGGGCGGCTCAAGGCCGACGAGACGACCGGCGCGAGCGGCATCAAGGACATCTCGGACCTTCCGGACCGTCAGGTGATGCTGATCAACAGCGCCCAGCAGGCCCGGCTGCTCGACCGCCCGGTGCTCGGCGGCTACATCGAGCTGACCTCCCCGGCACCGAAGAACGGCTCGCCCGAACCGATCGAGGCCCCCGACGACAGCTCCATCGGCCCGCACATGGCGTACGCCGTGCAGTGGTGGCTCTTCGCCGCCGGGGTCCCGGTGGGCTTCGTGGTCCTGGCCCGGCGCGAGAAGCGCGACCGCGTCGCCGCCGCCGAGGCGGCCTCCGCTGCCGCCGAGGACGCCGCACCGGAGCCGGAGCCCGAGCCCGCCCAGGGGTGACACCCGCCTCTCCTGGCACACAGTCCGCTTAATGGGCGCCGGGTTCGGGAAGACGCCTGAACGTGACCCCACGCATCGAGGACTACGCCCTCATCGGCGATCTCCAGACCGCGGCCCTGGTCGGCAAAAACGGTTCTGTCGACTGGTTGTGCCTGCCCCGCTTCGACTCGGGCGCCTGCTTCGCCGCCCTGCTCGGCGACGAGGACAACGGTCACTGGCGGATCGCACCCAAGGGCGCGGACACCTGCACCCGGCGCGGCTACGCGGGCGACTCCCTCGTCCTGGAGACGTACTGGGAGACGCGCACCGGCACCGTCAAGGTCATCGACTTCATGCCGCAGCGCGACAAGGAGCCGGACGTGATGCGGATCGTCGAGGGGGTCAGCGGCACCGTCGAGATGGCGTCCGTGATCCGGCTGCGCTTCGACTTCGGGTCCATCGTGCCCTGGATGCGCCGCTCGGACGGTCACCGGGTCGCGGTCGCCGGGCCGGACTCCGCCTGGCTGCGCAGCGAACCGCAGGTCAAGACGTGGGGCCAGCAGTTCTCCACGTGTTCCTCCTTCACCGTGTCCGAGGGCGAGAAGGTGGCCTTCGTGCTGACCTGGCACCCCTCGCACTCGCCCCGTCCCAAGCTCGTCGACCCGTACCAGGCGCTGGAGAACTCCCTGACCGACTGGGCCGAGTGGTCCGCCCGCTGCAAATACGAGGGGCCGTACCGGGACGCCGTGATCCGCTCGCTGATCACCCTCAAGGCGCTCACCTTCGGCCCGACCGGCGGCATCGTGGCGGCCCCGACCACCTCGCTCCCGGAGGAGATCGGCGGCGTACGGAACTGGGACTACCGCTTCTGCTGGCTGCGGGACTCCACGCTCACCCTCGGCGCGCTGATCTCGGCCGGCTATCTGGAGGAGGCCGCCGCCTGGCGCGACTGGCTGCTGCGCGCGGTCGCCGGGGACCCGGCGGACCTCCAGATCATGTACGGGCTGGCCGGCGAGCGCAGACTCCCCGAGTCCGAGCTGCCGTGGCTGCGCGGCTACGAGAACTCCGCCCCGGTCCGGATCGGCAACGCGGCGGTGCGCCAGCGCCAGCTGGACGTGTACGGGGAGGTCATCGATTCGCTCCGGCTGGCCCGGGACGCGGGTCTTGACGACAAGCCGCACGCCTGGAGCCTCCAGCTCAGCCTGCTCGGGTTCCTGGAGTCCACCTGGCGCGAACCGGACGAGGGCCTGTGGGAGATCCGGGGGCAGCGGCGCCACTTCGTGCACTCCAAGGTGATGGCCTGGGTCGCGGCCGACCGGGCGGTGCGAAGCCTGGAGGACGACCCCTCGCTGGCCGGGGACGCCGACCGCTGGCGGGCCATGCGGGACGCCGTGCACCGGGAGGTGTGCGAGAAGGGCTACGACCCGGTGCGCAACACCTTCACCCAGTCATACGGCTCCCGTGAGCTGGACGCGGCGACGCTCCTGATCGCCCGGACCGGCTTCCTGCCCCCGGACGACCCCCGGGTGATCGGCACGGTGGACGCGGTGCGCGAGGAACTGGGCAGCGGCGGCCTGGTGCGCCGCTACAGCACGGACGGCGGCTCGATCGACGGGCTGCCGGGCGGCGAGGGCGCGTTCCTGGCCTGCTCGTTCTGGCTGGCGGACGCGCTGCGGATGACCGGCCGCACCGAGGAGGCCACCAAGCTCTTCGAGCGGCTGCTCGCCCTGCGCAACGACGTGGGCCTGCTGGCCGAGGAGTACGACACGGTGGCCGGGCGCCAGCTCGGCAACTTCCCGCAGGCGTTCAGCCACATCGGCCTGGTCGGCACGGCGGTCGCGCTGGCCGAGGCGCAGCCCGCCGAAGCACGGGCCGCCGAGGACGACGCCGGGGGCGGCACGGCAGGATAGGGCCATGGATCTTGGACTGAAGGACCGTGTGTACATCGTCACCGGAGCGACGCGAGGGCTCGGCTACGCCACCGCGCGGGCCCTGGTGGCGGACGGCGCGAAGGTGATCATCACCGGCCGGGACGAGCAGCGCGCCCAGCAGGCCGCCGCCGACCTGGGCCCGGACGCCGTCGGTCTGGCCGCCGACAACGCCGACCCGGCGGCGGCCGAACGACTGGTGGAGGCCGCCCGGGAGGGCCTGGGCAGGCTCGACGGCATCCTCATCAGCGTCGGCGGTCCGCCGCCGGGCGGCATCGCGGACAACACCGACGAGCAGTGGCAGACGGCCTTCGAGTCCGTCTTCCTGGGGGCGGTACGGCTGGCCAGGGCGGCCGCCGCGGCGCTCGGCGAGGGCGGGGTCGTCGGCTTCGTGCTCTCCGGCTCCGTGCACGAGCCGATCCCCGGGCTGACCATCTCGAACGGGCTGCGCCCCGGCCTGGCCGGCGTCGCCAAGTCGATGGCCGACGAGCTCGGCCCGCGCGGCATCCGGGTCGTGGGCCTGCTGCCGGCCCGGATCGACACGGACCGGGTGCGGGAGCTGGACGCGCTGTCGGGCGACGCGGAGAAGGCGCGTACCGCCAACGAGGCGAACATCCCGCTGCGCCGCTACGGCACCCCGGAGGAGTTCGGCCGCACGGCCGCGTTCCTGCTCTCCCCCGCCGCCTCGTATCTGACGGGCATCATGGTGCCGGTCGACGGCGGCCACCGGCACGGCTTCTGAGCCGCACACGGTGATACGGCGGTGGCGCGGGTCCCGCGCCACCGCACCGCCCGTCAGCTCACCCGCGCGGCCCGGTGCTTGACGGCCTTGAGCCGGACCTCGGCGGGCAGCCGGGCCAGCCCCGCGGAGTCCCGGGCGTGGGCCAGCGCCTCGTCGCTCAGCCTCCCCAGTGCCTCGTCGGGCGCGGCGTGCGGCTCCATCAGCAGCCGGACCCGGGCGGCCGGGGTGGAGCGCTTGCCGGTCAGGGTGACCTGGGCGCGGGCGACCCCGTCCAGGGCGCCCGCCTCCTCGGCGAGCACCCCCTCCAGGGCGCGGCCGCGCAGCAGGGCGCCCTCGCCGTCGCCGCTCTCCACCAGCACCTCGTTGAGGCGGGCGCGGCGGAACTGGGCCAGCAGCCACCACAGGGCCAGGACCACGAGGACGGCGAGGACCGCGATGACCGTCGGCCACCACCAGCCCTCGCCGCGCCAGCGGTCCCGGTCCGCCTCGCTGAGCAGCACGTCGTTCTTGCCGTACCAGGGCCACCAGGAGGGCACGGAGAGGCCCGCCGCCGCGGCGAGCACCCCGCCGCCCACGCAGAGCAGCACCAGTCCGGCCAGGCCAAGCAGTACCCGGTTGACGGTCCTGAGCACGCCGCTCACCCCTTCTTCGCCGGCCGGCGGACGTGGACCGACAGGCTCGGCGGCCTGGCGAGTCCGAGTTCCCGGATGCCTGTGGAGAGCACGGTGTCCAGGTCGGCCCGTACGTCGTCCAGTTCCCGGAAGTGCGAGACGGCCCGCACTCCCACTTTGCGCCGGCCCATGCGGACCCGGACCGACTGGACGCCGGCCACCTCGACGGCCCGGTCGCGCAGCACCATGGCCGCCGCCGTCCGGTCGAGCCCGGCGCGCACATCGGTGTGTTCGCGGCGCATCGGCAGCAGGTCGCGCAGCCCGGGGGTGAGCGCGAGGAGCAGCAGCCAGAGCCCGAGGGCGGCCGCGACGGACGCGCCGGTCAGCACCCAGACGTCGTCCAGCTTCCGCGTCGCGAGTTCGTCCGCCAGGGAGCGGCGCCATTGCATCGCGGGGTGTCCGGCGCGGACCGCCGACACGTCGTAGAGGAGCAGGCCGCTCGCGCCGAGGACCACCGCGGCGACGATGCCTGCGGGGATGCGGCGGGCGGACCAGAAGCGCCCCGCGCGGCCCTCGGGCCGTTCCTTGTCGGGCACGGGGTCGTAGGCCGCGGAGGAGGCCGACTGGTCGAGCGCGAGGACACTGCCGTGTTCCACCGCCCCGGCCTCGGGCGCTCGCCGCGTGCCGTCGTCCGGGTCGTGGGGCTCGGTCATCGAATCCTCCCCTGTGCCGCCAGGCTCGCTCCGGTGGGATGCAGGCGTTCGACCTGGACGGCCACTTCGGGCACCTCCATCCCCGCCAACGCCTTTACCCGCTCGGCGACCCGCCGACGCACGGCACCGCACTGGTGGCCGATGTCCGTGGGATATCCCAGCTCCAGGCTCACCCGTACGCGGGCGGTGTCGCGGTGCACGGTGACCGTGGCACGCGGCGACGCCGCCTCCTTCGGGGCGGCGTCGACCGCTTCCTTGGCCGCCTGCGCGGCGATCTTCGCGACCACCCGGTCGGCGATCCGCGTCTCTCCCCGCTCCCCGGCCGCGACCGGGCCGCTCGCCCCCGACACCGCCGTCACCGCCGTCGGTCGCCGCGCTCGCGACTGCGGAAGAAGTCGCCGGGTTCCAGGTCGCCGTCGACGAAGCGGCCGGCGATGAAGCCGACCGCTCCGAGGGCGGCCACCAGCACAAAGGCTCCGAACCCGCCGAAGTATCCGGCGAAACCGAGCGCCATGCCGGCCAGCAGACCGGCCACAGCCATGCTCATCGTGTGCTCCTCAACCGCTCGGGGACGCCGGGACTACTGGACGCGGGACTCTGACTCGTCGTCATCGTCGTCCTCGTCGGGCAGCTTCACGTCGCTGACCGCGATGTTCACCTCGACCACTTCCAGGCCCGTCATGCGCTCGACGGCCGCGACGACGTTCTCCCGTACATCGCGGGCGACGTCGGAGATGGACACGCCGTAGTCCACGACGATCTCCAGGTCCAGCGCGGTCTGGGTCTCGCCGACCTCAGCCTTGACGCCGCGGGTGACGGACTTGGAGCCGCCGGGGACCCGGTCGCGGACCGCGCCGAACGTGCGGGACAGGCCGCTGCCCATCGCGTGCACCCCGACGACGTCGCGTGCGGCCATTCCGGCGATCTTCTCGACCACGCCGTCCGCGATGGTCGTACGGCCGCGGGTGCCGGGGTCGCCTCCGCCGCGCTTGGTGAGGCTGCTGCCGCCCGAGGCGTTGCTGTCGGAGTTCTCGGGCCGGTTCCGCTGTGGAGTCTCGGTCATCGCCGCTCTTCCCTTCGGGACAGATTTGACTACTTTGCACACATTAAGGGCGCTTGCCCCGACTCGCGCCGTGGATACGGCAGTCTGGTGGCCATGACGACGGCTGACGGCCCGCACAGGGCCCACGCGTGGACGGCTGCGGTACGGCAACGGCTCTCGCTGGGCCGGCTGCTCCCTCTGGGCGGTCCGGCGGACGGTGCCTGGATCGCGGAGCGGGCGGCGGTCGCGGTGCTGCGCCGGGCGGTGGCGGGCCCGGAGCCCGGCGCGGTCCTCGGTGCGCTGCGGATCGCCGTGGCCGACCCGGACGCGGCCCCCGCCGCACAGGTGCCCCCGCCCCCGAGCGCGCTGCCGCCGGGTCCTCTACGAATCGAGGCGACGATGACCGCGACGGCCGACCGGCCCCTGCCCGCAGCCGCCGACGCGTTGCGCGCGGCCCTTCTGTCGGCCGCCGCGCGCCGGCTCGGCCTGGTGGTCTCCGAGGTGGACCTGCGGGTGACGGGGCTGCTCGACGGCTCGCCCGAACGGGTGGAGCCGGAGCCGGAGGAGGTGCGCCCGGTGGAGGCGGAGAACGTGGCGGGCCGGGCCGCCGCCTCGGTGGCCGGCGTTGCGGCGCTGACCGGGGTGCTGGGCCCGCCGGTGCGGACGGGCGAGGACCATGTGCGCGTCGAGCTGGCGACGGAGAGCGGTCACCGCGCGCTGGACGTGGCCCGGGCGGTGCGGGAGGCGGTGACGGAGGCGGCCGAGGGGCGGCCCCCGGTCGCGGTGCTGGTCACGGCGGTCGCGGAGGAAAGGCCCTGACCCCGGTACGGGTGCGGGCCGGAGGACGCGTCGCGGATCCGGCCCGCCCGTACGTCAGCCGAGGGCGCTCGCCAGGTCGCGGAGGCGGCGGCCCTGCGCGGCCCGTTCGGCGGCGCGCTGCTCCTCGTACGTACGCGAGACGGCACCGCTCAGCAGGGCCTTGGTCTCGATGACGGCGTCGCGCGGGGCGGCCAGCAGGGCGCCGGCCAGGTCGCGCGCCGCGCCTTCGAGCTCGGTCGCGGGCACGACGAGGTTGGCCAGGCCGGTGCGCTCCGCCTCCTCGGCGTGGACGTAGCGGCCGGTGGCGCAGATCTCCAGCGCGCGGGCGTACCCGACGAGGTGCACCAGGGGGTGCGTGCCGGTGAGGTCGGGCACCAGGCCGAGGCTGGTCTCGCGCATGGCGAACTGGACGTCCTCGGCGACGATGCGCAGGTCACAGGCGAGGGCGAGCTGGAAGCCCGCACCGATGGCGTGGCCCTGGACGGCCGCGATCGACACGATGTCGTTGCGGCGCCACCAGGTGAACGCCTCCTGGTACTCGGCGATCAGCGCGTCGAGCTCGGCCTCCGGGCCGCGCCCCATGTCGAGGAACGACGGCTCGCCGTCGAAGCCCTCGGGGGTGAACGCCTGGCGGTCGAGCCCGGCGGAGAACGACACGCCGTCGGCGCGCAGCACGACGACCCGCACACTGCCGGGCAGGGCCCGTCCGGCCTCGGTCAACGCCCGCCACAGAGCGGGAGACTGGGCGTTGCGCTTCGCCGGATTGGTGAGGGTCACCGTGGCAACCGCGTCGTCGATGGTAAGTCGTACGCCGTCCTGGTCGAGCACGGAGTCGAGCGAGGTCATACGGGGCCTCCGGTTCGGGTGCAGTCAGCACATGAAGCTAAGTGACTGAACAGTAACCACCGGATCGGCCCTGCGGCCGACCGGGTGGGCGCACCCGGACCAGGGAACTCCCGGGGCCGTCCCTGGACGTGCCCCGATCCGCGACCGGCCGTCAGGCCGTCGCGGCCTTCTTGCCTCGTGTGGCGCCGCCGCGTCCGCGGAGCGTCACGCCGGATTCGCTGAGCATCCGGTGGACGAATCCGTAGGAGCGGCCCGTTTCCTCGGCCAGCGCCCGGATGCTCGCACCGGAGTCGTACTTCTTCTTCAGGTCTGCCGCGAGCTTGTCACGCGCGGCGCCGGTCACCCGGCTGCCCTTCTTCAGAGTCTCGGCCACCCGTGCCTCCTCATGGGAAGTGCGCTCTGGACTCTCATGATCACCCCTCGGACGCTTCCTGGCCACCCATTCGGCAAGGTCTCTGCGACCGGATTCGCGCCCCGGGAGTGCGCCGGTGCGACCGGAATGCCTCATTCCAACAGGTCGCGGGAGGCGTCGGGCGGGCGCCCGGGAAGGAACGTCCAGGTCAGAGCCCGCACGGGCAGGGGGGCGTAAATGGGTGCGCCCGACAGCTATCTGTCGGGCGCCGCGCCGAGGTATGAGACGTACTCACACAGATGACGGATCTCGGGTAGGCCGAATGATCCAGTCCGGGGGGGTCAGGCCAGTGCGACCAGGTCCCGGTAGTCCGCGCCCCACAGGTCCTCGATGCCGTCCGGGAGCAGGATGATCCGCTCCGGCTGAAGGGCCTCGACCGCGCCCTCGTCGTGCGTGACGAGGACGACCGCGCCCTTGTACGTGCGCAGCGCGCCGAGGATCTCCTCGCGGCTGGCCGGGTCCAGGTTGTTGGTGGGCTCGTCGAGCAGGAGCACGTTGGCGGAGGAGACGACCAGGGTCGCCAGGGCCAGACGGGTCTTCTCGCCGCCGGAGAGCACCCCGGCCGGCTTGTCCACGTCGTCCCCGGAGAACAGGAACGAGCCGAGCGTCTTGCGGACGGCGACGAGGTCCAGGTCGGGCGCGGCGGAGCGCATGTTCTCCAGGACCGTGCGGTCCGGGTCCAGGGTCTCGTGCTCCTGCGCGTAGTAGCCCAGCTTGAGGCCGTGGCCCTCCACGACCTGACCGGTGTCGGGCTGCTCGGCGCCGCCGAGAAGCCGCAGCAGCGTGGTCTTGCCGGCGCCGTTGAGGCCGAGGATGACGACGCGGGAGCCCTTGTCGATGGCCAGGTCGACGTCGGTGAAGATCTCCAGCGAGCCGTAGGACTTGGAGAGCCCTTCCGCCATCAGGGGCGTCTTGCCGCAGGGCGAGGGGTCGGGGAAGCGCAGCTTGGCGACCTTGTCGGCGACCCGGACCTCGTCCAGGCCGGACAGCAGCCGGTCGGCGCGCTTGGCCATGTTCTGCGCGGCGACCGTCTTGGTCGCCTTGGCGCGCATCTTGTCCGCCTGCGCGTTGAGGGCGGCGGCCTTCTTCTCGGCGTTCTGGCGCTCGCGCTTGCGGCGCTTCTCGTCGGCCTCGCGCTGCTGCTGGTAGAGCTTCCAGCCCATGTTGTAGACGTCGATCTGGGAGCGGTTGGCGTCCAGGTAGAAGACCTTGTTGACGACGGTCTCGACCAGCTCGACGTCGTGGGAGATCACGACGAAGCCGCCGCGGTAGGTCTTGAGGTAGTCGCGCAGCCAGACGATCGAGTCCGCGTCGAGGTGGTTGGTCGGCTCGTCCAGGAGCAGCGTGTCGGCGTCCGAGAAGAGGATGCGGGCCAGCTCGACGCGGCGGCGCTGACCGCCGGAGAGGGTGTGCAGCGGCTGGCCGAGCACCCGGTCGGGCAGGCTGAGCGCGGCGGCGATGGTGGCGGCCTCGGCCTCGGCGGCGTAACCGCCCTTGGTGAGGAACTCCGTCTCCAGGCGCTCGTACTTCTTCATCGCCTTCTCGCGGGTGGCGCCCTTGCCGTTCGCCATCCGGTCCTCGTTCTCCCGCATCCTGCGCAGGATCTCGTCCAGGCCGCGGGCGGACAGGACCCGGTCCCTGGCCAGGACGTCGAGGTCGCCGGTGCGGGGGTCCTGCGGGAGGTAGCCCACCTCGCCGGAGCGGGTGATGGTCCCGGCGGCGGGGACGCCCTCGCCCGCGAGGCACTTGGTGAGGGTGGTCTTGCCCGCTCCGTTGCGGCCGACGAGGCCGATGCGGTCGCCCTTGGCGATGCGGAAGCTGGCGGATTCGATGAGCAGACGGGCGCCGGCGCGCAGCTCGATGCCGGAGGCGGTGATCACGGGGAGGTACTCCAGGGCGGAAGGAAGGGCGGAGGAACGACGGGTGGTGACGGATCGACGCCGCTACTCACGCACACGCACAAGGAGAACAGCCATGGAAACCAGTCTACTGGCGGTGTCCACCGACTTTTCCGCGTGCTCCCGTGCCGGGGCGCCCGCACGGGCGCAGGGCGTGAACAGGGCATTACGGGGCGTATGACCGGATACTCGGCGGAGGGACCGTGATCCGTGGCGGAGGGTGTGCGATGCAGTTCGACGACGACGCCGGTCTGGACACGTCGGAGGTCAAGGACGTACGCGGCAGCCGCGTCCCGGGCGGCCGGGCCACCGTGGGTGGGGGCATCGCCGGGGTGATCGCGCTGATCCTGGGGCTGCTCTTCGGGGTGGGCCCCGATCAGCTCGGGCTCTCGTCGGGCGACTCACCGACGGCGACCGCGTCCTCGGCGGGGCAGGTGGCGAGCGAGTGCCGGACCGGGCGGGACGCGAACACGAAGGACGACTGCCGGATCGTCGCGGTGGTCAACAGCGTGCAGGACTACTGGGACCAGGAGTTCACCCGGCGCGACGCGCGGTACGCGACGGCGCGGACCGTCCTGTTCACCGACCGGGTCGGCACGGCCTGCGGCTCCGCGACCTCGGCCGTGGGACCGTTCTACTGCCCCGGCGACCGGCAGGTCTACCTCGACCTGGGGTTCTTCGGCGAGCTGCGGACGAAGTTCGGGTCGAGCGGCGGGCCGTTCGCGCAGGCGTACGTCGTCGCCCACGAGTACGGGCACCACGTCCAGAACCAGATGGGGACGCTGGGCCGGGCCCAGGACGGGCGGACCGGCGAGAACAGCAACGCGGTCCGGGTGGAGCTCCAGGCGGACTGCTACGCGGGGGTCTGGGCGCACCACGCGACGACCACGCCGGACGAGTCGACCGGGCGGCCGCTGATCACCGAGGTCACCCGGGCGGACATCCGGGACGGCCTGGACGCGGCGGCGTCGGTCGGGGACGACCGGATCCAGGAGCGGTTCCAGGGGCGGGTCACGCCCGAGTCCTGGACGCACGGGTCCGCGGCGCAGCGGCAGGAGTGGTTCACCACGGGGTTCCGGAGCGGGGACATGGGGGATTGCGACACGTTCCGCTGAGGCGCTGTCCGGTGAGATGTCGTCCGGTGGGACGTTGTCGGCGGGCGGTGCGAGACTGAGACGTAGATCACACAAGTCGTACGAAGGGGCTGAGCGCGATGGCGGAGACGGGTGTGGCGACGGTGTACCCGACGCTCCTCTACGACGACGCGAAGGGCGCGATCCGGTTGCTGACGGAGGGGCTGGGGTTCGTCGCGGAGGCGGTGTACGAGGGGGACGACGGGTCGGTGGTGCATGCGGAGCTGTCGTGCGGGAACGGCAGGGTGATGCTGGGGTCGCGGGGGCGGGAGGGGGTGTTCGCCCGGGCGATGGCGGGGGCGGGGCCTGCGGGGGTGTATGTGGTGGTGGGGGATGTGGATGCGCATTATGCGCGGGCGGTTGAGTACGGGGTGGAGGTTTTGATGCCGCCCACGGATCAGTCGTACGGGTCGCGGGACTACATGGCGCGGGATGGGGAGGGGAACGTGTGGAGCTTCGGCACGTATGCGCCGGGGGCGGCGGGCTGAGGCGGGGGGCCTGCGGCGGGCCTGTTCCCCTACCCGCCCCTTCCCGAAACCGGGGCTCCGCCCCGGACCCCGCGCCTCAAACGCCGGCGAGGCTGAATTGCGCGCTGCGGTGGGTTTCGCGGCAGCGCCCCCGCGTTACGAGCCGCCCGTGTGGACCTGGAAAGCCGCCTTGCGGACTGCCTTGGCCAGGGCCGGGTCCGGGTGGGCCGCGGCCAGGGCCACCAGGACCTGGACCGTGCGGGGGTGGCCGACGGCGCGGACCTCGTCCAGGAGGGCCGGGACCGTGCCCTGGACCGCCGAGTCCAGGTGGCGGACCAGGAGGCCCGTCTCACCGTGGTCGGCGACGGCCGCCGCCGTGTCGACCCAGAGCCACGTGGCCTCCTCGCGGCTGAGGACCTCCTGAGCGTCCTCGGGGTCCCTGCCGTCGTACTCGGCGAGCCACAGCAGCGCGTACGGGCGCAGCGACGGGGCGGTCAGGACGGCCCGGACCTCGGGCTCCGCGGGGGCGCCGACCACGCGCAGGGCCTCGAAGGCCAGGCCGCGCAGCAACGCGTCCTCGCCCCGGGCGACGTCGAGCAGTTCGGCGACGGCGCTGCCGACGGGGCGGGCGGCCAGCCAGGCGCGGTATTCGGCGCGGGCGGGGCCGGGGGTGAGGCGGGCGCAGCCGAGGAGCATGTCGGCGGCGGCCTGCTCGATGTTGCCTGCGGGACTCTGCGCGGCGACGCAGATCTGTTCCAGCTTGACCCAGACCGCCCAGTTGCCGAGCGGCGTCAGCGTGGCCTGGCCCGCGCCGAGGGTGAGCGCCCCGACGTCGGCCAGGCCCTCCAGGGCCCAGTCGAGCAGCCGGGCGACGAGCGCCGGGGGGTGGGCGGTGGGGGCCGGTTCGGCGGGGGCGGGCAGCGGCTCGGGGCCGTACGGCACCTCGCAGCGCTCCTCGTGGAGCTCCGCGACGCGCTGGCCGAGGAGGTCGAGGAGGGCGGGCACGGTGACCGGGCCGGCCGAGAGCTGGAGCAGCGAGAGGACCTGGGGCACGGCCTCGACGGCCTCGGCGACGGCGGTGGACTCGACGCCCCGGGGCGCGGGGTGGACGAGCGACCAGGCGTCGAAGAGGGCGACCCAGCCGCGCAGCACCGCGGAGTCGTCCCGGTCCCAGGCGCGCAGCCGCCAGCCGGGCCGTGCGGTGTCGCCGTGGAGTTCGACCAGTCCGGCGAGCCGGGCCCGGTCCCAGCCGGAGCGCACCTGCTCCGGAGAGATGTCCAGCGCGGCGGCGGCGTGTTCGAGGGCGGCCGGCGGTGTGGTGCCGGGGGCCGCCCCGTCGGCCGCCCAGCGGGCGATGCGTACGGCGTCGGCGAGGGCCGTCCGGGCCTGGCGGGCCAGCTCCGCCCGGGGTGGGGTGCCCTCGGGCGGGCGCGGCGCGGGCCTGGTGCGCCGTGTGGTCACGGCCCTTCGGGCGGTGGTGAGGGGTCGCGGGCGGACAAGACGCAGCCTGGAGTCGCGCGGGGTACGGGACGTCACGGGAGCAGTCTTGCCCCTGACGGCCCGAAAGCCCAAACGGAACCCGGGTCACCGGCGTTGACGGGGCCGCGCACCGCCCGGGACCAATCGGCCGAACCGGCGCATCACCTCACATCAGGGGCGTGAGGAAGCGGCGCACGGTCTCTTCGTAGTGGGCCGGGTCGGCGTTCCACATCGCCGCATGCGGAGCGCGGTCCACGGTGTGCAGCGAGACCGTGTCGGGGCGGGTCGCGGCAAGCCGGCGGGAGTGCACCCAGGGCGCCAGCGTGTCGTCGGGGCCGTGGAAGATCAGCGTCGGGACGTGCAGGGTCGCCGGCAGCGAAGTCTCCAGGAGCCCCGTGCCGTGCAGTCCGGTCTGCCCCTGCGCGGCGCGGACGGCCAGCGGCAGCAGCGCGGCGGGGACCCCGCGTGCGGCGGCCAGGCCGCGCAGGGTGTCGTTCCAGTCCAGGACGGGCGAGTCGAGGACGAGGCCGGAGATCCGGTCGCGGAGCGCGGAGCCCACGCAGGCGTGCAGCGCCATGGACGCGCCGGTGGACCAGCCGTACAGGATGACCTGCTCGGCGCCGTTGCGGACGGCGAAGCGGATCGCGGCGTCCAGGTCGCGCCACTCGGACTCGCCGAGGTGGCCGAGGCCGTCCGGGGAGCGGGGGGCGCCCGGGTCGCCCCGGTAGGCGAGGTCGAGCACGGGGAACTGCTGGTCGTGCAGGAAGGGGACGAGGTTCAGCGGGTGCTCGCGGGTGGCGCCGATGCCGTGGACGGTGATGACCCAGGTGGGGCGGGGCGCCGGGACGTACCAGGCGGGCAGTTCGCCCAGCTCGCCCGGGATCCGCACCTCGCGGAAGGCCAGGCCGAGCGCGCTGCCGGGGTCGCCGCTGTACACCTGGGGCGTGAGGCGGACCTTGTCGCCGGGGGCGAGGATGCCGTGGTCGACGCGTTCCAGCCGGCGCACGACGGTGTCGGCGGCCTGGTGGGCCCGGTCGATCACGGGGCCGACGACGGCGAGGACGTCCTTGCCGGTCAGCCCGTACGTGCCGGGGCGCAGCGAGGTGAGGGACCGGGTCAGGGTGACCTGTCCGGCGGCCGTGGCGTGGACGGTGAGTTCGCGGTCGGCGGGGAGCGGTCGGCCGGGCGGCGTCCTGAGGGCGACGTCGCCGGCGAACCGGCCGGCCGCGACCGCTGCCGCGCCGGCGCCGATGAGTGTGGTGACGGCCGCTGCCGTCGCGGTAACCGGGCGCACACCCTCAGTGTCGGGGTCCGGGCGCCGCGATGCCAGTGGGCAGGGCCGTCCGGTGCGGCGTCAGCGCTGCCCGTATCCCTTCAGCGCCTCCAGGACCTCGCCGAGCTGGTCGCCCGACAGCAGGGCCGGGGTGCGGCCGGGTACGGCGCTCGCGGTGAGCCAGACGTGGCAGAGCCATTCGAGCTGGGCGGTGCGGTCGTACGCCTGGTCGAGGGTGGCGCCGTAGGTGACGGTGCCGTGGTTGGCGAGCAGGCAGCCGGTGCGGTCGCGGAGGGCGGTGAGCATGTTCGCGGCGAGTTCGGGGGTGCCGTAGCGGGCGTAGGGGGCGACCCGGACCGTGCCGCCGAGCATGGCGGCGGCGTAGTGGACCGGGGGGACCTCGGTGACGAGGGTGGAGACGGCCGTGGCGTGGACCGCGTGGGTGTGCACGACGGCCCTCGCGTCGGTGTTCCGGTAGACGGCGAGGTGCAGGGGAAGTTCGCTGGTGGGGGCCAGTGTCCCGTAGGTCTGGTTGCCTTCCGGATCGACGCCGGTCAGGTCCTCGGGGCGCAGCCGGTCGTACGGCACTCCGCTGGGCGTGACCAGCACCGTGTCGCCGACCCGCAGCGAGACGTTTCCGGAGGTTCCGACGACCAGTCCCTCGGCCGCCGTGCGGCGCGCCGCGGCGACGACCGCCTCCCATCCCCGGGCGATCGCGTCGTGCCGTCCGTCACTCATCCGAAGATCCTTTCCGGGCCCCGCCCGGCCACCGTCGCGGGGGTCACCGCAACGCCCTTCTCAGTTCATCTTCCGTTCACTCAAGTTGCCTACGTTCCACGTGCCAATGACGTCGAACGATTGCCTGGGTAAATGGAACACATCACGCTGCTGCTCGCGATAGTGATCGTGACAGCTCTAGTGTTCGATTTCACGAACGGTTTCCACGACACCGCCAACGCGATGGCCACGACCATCTCGACCGGCGCACTCAAACCCAAGACGGCGGTCGCGATGTCCGCCGTTCTCAATCTGGTCGGCGCGTTCCTGTCCGTGGAGGTCGCCAAGACGATCTCCGGCGGGATCGTCAACGAGGACGGCCTCAGAACCGAGGTCATCTTCGCGGCGCTCGTCGGCGCCATCCTGTGGAATCTTCTGACCTGGCTGGTCGGGCTCCCGTCCAGCTCCTCCCACGCACTGTTCGGCGGCCTCATCGGCGCCGCGGTGATGTCCGCCGGCTGGTCGTCGGTCAACGGCGGCACCGTCGTCACCAAGGTGCTGCTGCCCGCCGTCGCCGCCCCGATCGTGGCCGGCGCGGCCGCGCTCCTGGCCACCAGGCTCACGTACCGGATCGGCGGGAAGATCCGTAACGACGCCCAGGAGAAGGCCACCGCCAAGGGCTACCGGGCCGGCCAGATCGCCTCGGCCGGGCTCGTCTCGCTCGCCCACGGCACCAACGACGCGCAGAAGACGATGGGCATCATCACCCTGGCCCTGGTCACCGGTGGGGTCCTCTCCCCCGGCTCCAACCCGCCGGTCTGGGTCATCGTCAGCGCCGGCCTGGCCATCGCGCTCGGCACGTACCTCGGCGGCTGGCGCATCATCCGCACCATGGGCAGCGGCCTGACCGAGCTGAAGCCCCCGCAGGGCTTCGCCGCCCAGACCAGCGCGGCCACCGTCATCCTGGCCTCCTCGCACCTCGGCTTCTCCCTCTCCACCACGCAGTCCTGCTCCGGGGCCGTGATGGGCGCGGGCCTCGGCCGTAAGGGGGGTGTGGTCCGCTGGTCCACCGCCACCCGGATGTTCGTCGCCTGGGGCCTGACCCTGCCGGCGGCCGGTCTGGTCGGTGCGGGCGCCGAGTTCCTGACGAAACAGGGCACCTGGGGCGTCGTGGTCGTCGCGGCCCTCCTGATCGCCGGCTCCGGGGCGATCTGGGTGCTCTCGCGCCGCAAGCCCGTCGGCCACGGCGATGTCGCACCCGGCACCGAGGACACGGCCCCGGCCGAGCCCGCCGGTGTCGTCACCCAGGCCATCGCGGCCGTGAGCCCGCCGCCCACCGTGGCGCACGACCTCGCCGCCACCATCCCGGCGCCCGCCGCACCCGTCGCCGCCGATCCGGCCCGACCCGCCACGGTCTGACAGACCCCGGTACTCCGGTAAGGACACCCCGTATGAACATCGACTGGGCAGCTCTGGGCACCGTCTTCGGCGTCTCCCTCGTCGCCACCGTCGCCCTGGTGGGCCTCTTCACGCTCGGCATCGTCGGCCTCTCCAAGCAGCCGGAAACGGCCGCGCAGGGCGGTCCGGCGGGCTCCTCGCTCCTGTTGGCGCGCGCCGGGGCGTACGTCTGCTTCGGGCTGTGCGCGGCGGCGGTCGCGTACGGCATCTATCTCATCGTCGCCTGACGCGACACCCGCTCCATCGGGCCGGACGCACCTCGTGCGCGTCCGGCCCGATGTGCGTCCGCCCCCACCCTGCCGTCGCAGGTCAACGGCGAGTTGACGGGCGTTCGCGGGGCGTGGTGGACTGCCGGAGCCATTACGGCGACAGCAGAGGAAGCCGGTGCGAATCCGGCGCGGTCCCGCCACTGTCACCGGGGAGCGGTCCCCCACCGCACGTCACGGCCCGCGCGAGCGGGCTGGAAGACCGGGGGAATCCGCCGATCCGGAAGCCAGGAGACTCTTGTCGCCGTCACGTCGAACCAGGGCGCGGACCCTGAGTGAGGACATATCGCCATGCCCGGCTGCCGTGCGCCCCTCTCCCCACAGCCTCTGTCGGCGGACTCCGGTACGGCCGGCTGAACCGTGCGTGCCGATCGCATCTACGCGTACGGCGCCACCGCCGGCCTGATCGGCGACCTGCTGCTCGGTGACCCCCGCAGGGGCCACCCGGTCGCCGCCTTCGGGCGGGCCGCCGCGGCCGTCGAGGACCGGCTCTGGCGCGACCACCGCGGCCGGGGCGCCCTGCACACCCTGATCTGCGCCGGGGGCGCCGCCGCGGGCGCCGCGCTCGCCGCCCGCGCCCTGCGCCGCCACCCCGCCGCTTCCGTGGCCCTGACCGCCGCCGCCACCTGGTCCGTCGTCGGCGGTACGTCGCTGGGGCGCGAGGCCCGGGCCATCGGCGGGGCGCTCGACGCGGGGGACATCGAGCTGGCCCGGGAGCGGCTGCCGCACCTGTGCGGGCGCGACCCGCAGGCGCTGGACGGCCCCGGGATCGCGCGCGCCGTGGTGGAGTCCGTCGCCGAGAACACCTCGGACGCGGTGGTCGGCGCCCTCGTCTGGGGCGCCCTCGCCGGGGTCCCCGGGCTCGTCGGATTCCGCGCCGCCAACACGCTCGACGCGATGGTCGGCCACAAGTCGCCGCGCCATCTGCGGTACGGCTGGGCCTCGGCCCGGTTCGACGACCTCGCGGGCTGGCCCGGCGCCCGGCTCACCGCCCTGCTCGCCGTGGCCTCCGGCGGCCGCCCCCGCGAGGCCGTTCGGGCCTGGCGGGCGGACGCCGCGACCCACCCGAGCCCCAACGCGGGGCCCGTGGAGGCCGCGTTCGCCGGGGCGCTCGGCGTACGGCTGGGCGGGACCCTCGCCTACGGCGGCCGCGTCGAGCACCGGCCCGTGCTCAACGGGGAGGCCGGGCGCGCGGTGGAGACCGGGGACATCGAGCGCGCGGTGCGGCTCTCGCGCCGGGTGGGCGTGCTCGCCCTCGGCGTCAGCGTGGCCGCCCGGCTGGGCGCGGGGGCGGTCGCGCGCCGGGCCCGCAGACCTCGTACACCTGGACGGAGAACGATATGAGCGGCGGACTGCTGGTCGCCGGGACCACATCGGACGCGGGCAAGAGCGTCGTCACGGCGGGCATCTGCCGCTGGCTGGTGCGCCGGGGCGTGAAGGTCGCCCCGTTCAAGGCGCAGAACATGTCGCTGAACTCCTTCGTCACCCGCGAGGGCGCCGAGATCGGCCGGGCCCAGGCGATGCAGGCCCAGGCCGCCCGCGTGGAGCCGACCGCCCTGATGAACCCGGTGCTGCTCAAGCCCGGCGGCGACCGCTCCAGCCAGGTCGTCCTGATGGGGCGGCCGGTCGGCGAGATGAGCGCCCGCGGTTACCACGGCGGGCGGCAGGAACAGCTGCTGTCCACCGTCACGGACTGCCTGGAGCAGCTGCGGAGCACGTACGACGCGGTGATCTGCGAGGGCGCGGGCTCGCCCGCCGAGATCAACCTGCGCCGCACGGACATCGTGAACATGGGCATCGCCCGCGCGGCCCGCTTCCCGGTCGTGGTGGTCGGGGACATCGACCGGGGCGGGGTCTTCGCCTCGTTCTTCGGCACGACGGCGCTGCTCGCTCCGGAGGACCAGGAGCTGATCGCGGGATATCTGGTCAACAAGTTCCGGGGCGACGTCTCGCTGCTTGAGCCGGGGCTCGACATGCTGCGGGACCTGACGGGCCGTCCCACGTACGGAGTGCTGCCCTTCGCGCACGGGCTCGGCATCGACGAGGAGGACGGGCTGCGGGTGTCGCTGCGCGGCACCGTACGCGAGTCGACGGTCGCCCCGCCGCACGGCGAGGACGTCCTGCGCGTCGCCGTGTGCGCGATCCCGCTGATGTCGAACTTCACCGATGTGGACGCGCTGGCCGCCGAACCGGGCGTCGTCGTCCGCTTCGTGGACCGGCCCGAGGAGCTGGCCGACGCCGACCTCGTCATCGTGCCGGGCACCCGGGGCACCGTGAAGGCGCTCGCCTGGCTGCGTGAACGCGGCCTCGCCGAGGCGCTGCGGCGGCGCGCCGCCGAGGGGCGGCCGGTGCTCGGGATCTGCGGCGGCTACCAGATCCTCGGCGAGCACATCGAGGACGACGTCGAGTCGCGCGCCGGGCAGGTCGACGCGCTCGGGCTGCTGCCGGTGCGCGTCCGCTTCGACCGCGAGAAGACCCTCGCCCGGCCGACCGGCGAGGCGCTCGGTGAGCCCGTCGAGGGGTACGAGATCCATCACGGCGTCGCCGATGTGCGCGGCGGTGAACCGTTCCTGACGGACGGCCGCGGCACCCCGCTGGACGGCTGCCGGTCCGGGGCCGTCTGGGGCACGCACTGGCACGGTTCGCTGGAGAGCGACGCCTTCCGCCGCCGGTTCCTGGCCGAGATCGCCCGGCTCACCGGCCGCCGCTTCGTGCCCGCGCCCGACACCTGCTTCGCCGGTCTGCGCGAGGAACAGCTCGACCGCCTCGGCGACCTGATCGAGGAACACGCGGACACCGACGCGCTCTGGCGGCTCATCGAGTCGGGCGCGCCGACCGGTCTGCCGTTCATCCCGCCGGGAGCGCCCGCCATCCCCGTCAAGGAGGCCCTGTGAGTACGCCCTACCCCTTCACCGCCATCGTCGGCCAGGACGACCTGCGGCTCGGGCTGCTGCTCAACGCGGTCAGCCCGGCCGTGGGCGGGGTCCTGGTCCGTGGCGAGAAGGGCACCGCCAAGTCGACCGCCGTACGCGCGCTGGCCGCGCTGATGCCGGAGGTCGCCGTCGTTCCGGGGTGCCGCTTCTCGTGCGACCCCGGCGCGCCCGACCCGGCGTGTCCGGACGGCCCGCACGAGGACGCGGCCGGCGTGTCGCGGGCGGCGCGGACCGTGGAGCTGCCGGTCGGCGCCTCCGAGGACCGGCTCGTCGGGGCGCTCGACATCGAACGGGCCCTCGCGGAGGGCGTGAAGGCCTTCGAACCGGGCCTGCTCGCGGACGCGCACCGCGGAATCCTGTACGTGGACGAGGTCAACCTCCTCCACGACCATCTGGTGGACCTGCTGCTCGACGCGGCGGCCATGGGTGCCTCGTACGTGGAACGCGAGGGCGTCTCCGTACGGCATGCGGCGCGGTTCCTGCTCGTCGGGACGATGAACCCCGAAGAGGGCGAGCTGCGGCCCCAGTTGCTCGACCGGTTCGGGCTGACCGTCGAGGTCGCGGCGTCCCGGGAGACGGACCAGCGGGTGGAGGTCGTGCGGCGGCGGCTCGCTTACGAGGACGATCCGGCGGGCTTCGCGGCGCGCTGGGCCTCCGAGGAAGCGGAGTTGCGGGACCGGATCACGGCCGCCCGTGCGCTGCTGCCCGACGTGGTGCTCGGCGACAAGGCGTTGCGGCAGATCGCGGCGACCTGCGCGGCCTTCGAGGTCGACGGGATGCGCGCGGACATCGTCATGGCCAGGACCGCGACCGCGCTGGCCGCGTGGGCGGGGCGCACCGACGTACTCGCCGAGGACGTCCGGCAGGCGGCGCTGCTCGCGCTCCCCCACCGGAGGCGGCGCAACCCCTTCGACGCGCCGGGGCTCGACGAGGACAAGCTGGACGACACGCTGGAGCAGAACGGCGGCGGGGACGACGAGCCGGAGCCGGACGGGCCCGGTGACGGCGGTGGCGGCGGAGATGGCGGCGGGCTCCCGCCGCAGGGGGACGGGCCCGACACGCCGCCCCGCACCGAGGACGCCGCCGACGACACGCCCGGGGCGCCCGTGCCGGGCCAGGGCGGTGAGCAGCAGCCCGTACGGGCCGGGGAGCCGTTCCGTACGAAGATGCTCAGCGTGCCCGGTCTCGGCGAGGGCGCGGCGGGGCGGCGGTCCCGGGCGCGCACCGAGCACGGGCGGACGACCGGTTCGCGACGGCCCGAGGGCGCGCTGACCAAGCTGCATCTGGCCGCGACGGTCCTGGCCGCCGCCCCGCACCAGCGGGCACGGGGCCGGTCCGGGCGGGGGCTCGTGGTGCGGCGGGACGATCTGCGGCAGGCGACGCGGGAGGGGCGCGAGGGGAATCTCGTGCTGTTCGTCGTGGACGCCTCCGGGTCGATGGCCGCCCGGCAGCGCATGGGCGCCGTGAAGGGCGCGGTGCTGTCCCTGCTGATGGACGCGTATCAGCGGCGCGACAAGGTCGGGCTGGTCACCTTCCGGGGCCGGGACGCGGAGGTGGCGCTGCCGCCGACCTCGTCGGTGGACGCGGCTGCGGCCCGCCTTGAGTCGCTGCCGACGGGCGGGCGGACCCCGGTGGCCGCCGGGCTGCTGAAGGCGCACGACGTGCTGCGGGTGGAGCGGCTGCGCGACCCGTCCCGGCGGCCCCTGCTGGTCGTGGTGACGGACGGACGGGCGACCGGCGGGCCGGACCCGGTGGCGCTGGCCGCGCGCGCGGCCCGGCTGCACGCGGCCGAGGGCATCGCGTCGGTCGTCGTGGACTGCGAGACGGGCCCGGTACGGCTGGGGCTCGCGGCGAACCTCGCCGCCGACCTGGGCGGCACCGCCGTCACTCTGGACGAGCTGCGCGCCGAATCGATCGCCGGGCTGGTCAAGGACGTCCGGGGCGCGGGCCTCGGGCACACCGACAGGAGGGTCGCGTAATGCCGCAGGGACAGCCGGAGAGCGTGCCGGACGACGGACTCACCACCCGGCAGCGGCGCAACCGGCCGCTGCTGATGGTGCACACCGGCATCGGCAAGGGGAAGTCGACGGCGGCCTTCGGGCTCGCGCTGCGCGCCTGGAACCAGGGGTGGCCCATCGGGGTCTTCCAGTTCGTCAAGTCGGCGAAGTGGAAGGTCGGCGAGGAGAACGCGCTGAAGGTCCTCGGCGCGAGCGGCGAGGGCGGGTCCGTCGCCTGGCACAAGATGGGCGAGGGCTGGTCCTGGGTCCAGCGCGACGACCAGACGGACAACGAGGCGAAGGCCCGGGAGGGCTGGGAGCAGGTCAAGCGCGACCTGGCCGCCGAGACGTACCGGCTGTACGTGCTGGACGAGTTCGCCTATCCGCTGCACTGGGGGTGGATCGACACCGACGAGGTCGTCTCCGTCCTGCGCGACCGCCCCGGTACGCAGCACGTGGTGATCACCGGCCGCAACGCGCCCGCCGCGCTGCTGGACGCGGCGGACCTGGTGACGGACATGTCGAAGGTCAAGCACCCGATGGACGCCGGGCAGAAGGGCCAGAGGGGCATCGAGTGGTGAACATCCCCCGCCTGGTCATCGCCGCGCCCTCGTCCGGGAGCGGCAAGACCACCGTCGCGACGGGGCTGATGGCCGCGTTCGCCGCGCGGGGGCTCGCCGTGTCCGGGCACAAGGTGGGCCCCGACTACATCGACCCCGGCTTCCACACGCTGGCGACGGGGCGGCCGGGCCGCAACCTCGACGCGTACATGTGCGGGCCCGAGCTGATCGCGCCGCTGTTCGCGCACGGGGCGCGGGGGTGCGGGCTGGCCGTGGTCGAGGGCGTGATGGGGCTGTACGACGGGGCCTCGGGCCTCGGTGAGCTGGCGTCCACCGCGCATGTGGCGAAGCTGCTGCGGGCGCCGGTGGTGCTCGTCGTGGACGCGTCGTCGCAGTCGCGGTCGGTGGCGGCGCTGGTGCACGGGTTCGCGTCCTGGGACGCGGAGGTGCGGATCGGTGGGGTGATCCTCAACAAGGTGGGGTCCGACCGGCACGAGGCGTTGTTGCGGGAGGCGTTGGAGGAGTCGGGGGTGCCGGTGCTGGGGGTGTTGCGGCGGGTGGAGGGGGTTGCTGTGCCGTCGCGGCATCTGGGGTTGGTGCCGGTGGCTGAGCGGGGGGCCGATGCGGTGGCCGCTGTCGCGGCGATGGCTGGGCAGGTGGCTGCGGGGTGCGATCTGGAGGGGTTGTTGGCGTTGGCGCGGTCTGCGCCTGCGGTGCCGGGTGGGGCGGTGTGGGATGCGGGGGGTGCTGTCGCGGGGGGTGTTCCCCTACCCATCCCCAAGCTCTCAACTTCGTTCGAGCAGGGGAGACCCCACTCTTCCCGTAACCGGGGCTCTGCCCCGGACCCCGCTCCTCAAGCGCCGGAGGGGCTTGGTAGTACGTCGGCGGGGCTGAGTGGAGCAGCGAAGGGGCTGGATTCGCGTAGGCCTCTCGTTGCCGTTGCCGGTGGGGCCGCCTTTACGTTCTCGTATGCCGAGAACACCGAGTTGCTCGCCGCTGCCGGGGCTGATGTCGTTTCCTTTGATCCTCTGCGGGACGAGGCTCTGCCGCTCGGGACTCGGGGCGTCGTCATCGGGGGTGGGTTTCCCGAGGTGTACGCCCCCGAGTTGTCGGCCAACGAAGCGTTGCGGAAGGCCGTCGCGGAGTTGGCGTTCTCCGGGGCGCCGGTGGCTGCCGAGTGTGCCGGGTTGTTGTATCTGGGGCGGTCGTTGGACGGGCTGCCGATGTGTGGGGTGCTCGACGCCGATGCGCGGATGACCAAGCGGCTGACGCTCGGGTACCGGGACGCCGTGGCGCTCACCGACAACGTGCTGGCGCCCGCCGGGGCGCGGATGCGGGGGCACGAGTTCCACCGGACCGTCATCGAGCCGGGGGCGGGCGACGAGCCCGCCTGGGGCATGCACCGGCCCGAGCGGCGCGTCGAGGGGTTCGTCCGGGGCAACGTACACGCGAGTTATCTGCACACCCACTGGGCCGCCTCGCCCGGGACGGCCGCGCGGTTCGTCGAGCGGTGCCGGGGGTGAACGCGGGGCCGGGGTCACTGGGCGAGGCCCACCACCAGCCAGATGAAGCAGACGCCGGCCACCGTGCACAGCAGCGTGGAGCGGGCCGGGTGGTCGTGGTGGGCCTCGGGCAGGATCTCGGCGGCGGCGAGGTAGAGGAGCGCGCCGCCGAAGAAGCCGAGATAGCAGCCGAGCAGTTCCTCCGGCAGGGTGAACAGCAGCGTCGTCGCCGCCCCGACGACGGGCGCCGCCGCGTCCGCGAAGAGCATCGTGAGGGCCTTGCGGCGGGCGTTCCCGTACAGGCTGGTGATCGTGTACGTGTTGAAGCCGTCCGCGAAGTCGTGCGTGATCACGGCGAGCGCGACGGCCGCCCCCATCCCGCCGCCGACCTGGAAGGCCGCGCCGAGCGCGACGCCGTCCATCAGGCTGTGGCCGACCATCGCGGACGCCGCCGTCAGCCCGACCTGCGGGACCCGCTCCTCGGCCGCCCCGTGGGCCGCCTGGCGCACCGCGAGCAGCCGCTCCACGAGGTGGGCGACGAGGAAGCCGCCGACGAACAGCAGCAGCGCCGCCGGGACGCCGAAGACCAGGCCGCCCGCCGCCTCCACCGCCTCGGGCAGCAGGTCCAGGCCGACGACGCCGAGCATCAGCCCGCCGGCCAGGCCGAGGACCAGGTGGCGGCGGTCGCTGACGCGCTGGGCGACCCAGCCGCCCGCCAGGGTCATCAGGAACGCGCCGAGCGCGACGAACACCGCCATGGCCTCTTGCTAGCCGATGCACCCCGCTCCGCGCATCTCGGCGCGCTCGTCGTCGGCGTCGGCGCGTCCCGGGGTGTCTCCGCCGACGAGGTCACCGGGCTGGTCCTGGAGGTGCTGCGGGAGGCGGGGCTCACGGGGATCGCCGAGTTGGTCACCGTCACGGCGAAGGCCCGGGAGCCGGGGCTGCTGGCCGCCGCCGCCCGGCTCGGGGTCCCGCTGCGCGCCTACCCGGCGGCCGTGCTCGCCCTGGTCCCCGTCCCGCACCCCTCCGGGGCGGCGCTCGCCGCCCTCGGCACCCCCTCGGTGGCCGAGGCCGCCGCCCTCGCCGGCGGCGGTCAACTCCTCGTACCCAAAAGGAAGTCGCGGCCGCGCGACGGGCACCCGTCGATGGCCACCTGCGCGGTCGTGCGCCGGCCGGTCGGGACCGTTGCGTGAAACGTCTGGACCGTTGCGTGAAAGAGGGTGCGGGGCGCATAGTCATCCTGCCGGAGTCCACCCAGGCCACGGCGCACTCCCCCACACCACACCCCCACCACGGCGGTCATGCACACTCCCACTGAGAGTCCCGACGCGACAGGCGCGGGCACCCACGATCTGCGTCACCACGGAGACGCGGAAGTACGCGGACGGGGCCGGGATCTGACCGATCTCGCCGTCAACGTACGGGCCGGCACCCCACCGGCCTGGCTGAAGGAGCGCATAGCCGGCTCCCTGGGCATGCTCGCCGCGTACCCGGACGGCCGCGAGGCCCGCGAGGCCGTCGCCGCGCGGCACGAACTGTCCCCTGAGCGCGTCCTGTTGACCGCCGGCGCGGCGGAGGCGTTCGTCCTCATCGCCCGCGCGCTGCCCGCCCGGCGGCCGTATGTGGTGCACCCCCAGTTCACCGAGCCGGAGGCGGCGCTGCGCGCGGCCGGGCACGAGGTGGGGCGGGTGCTGCTGCGGGCCGAGGACGACTTCCGGCTCGACCCGGCGGACGTGCCCGACGACGCGGATCTGGTGGTCGTCGGCAACCCGACCAACCCCACGTCCGTCCTCCATCCCGCCGCCGTCCTCGAACGCCTCGCGCGTCCCGGGCGGACCCTGGTGGTGGACGAGGCGTTCATGGACGCGGTGCCGGGCGAGCGCGAGGCCCTGATCGGGCGTACGGACATCCCCGGGCTCGTCGTCCTGCGCAGCCTCACCAAGACCTGGGGGCTCGCCGGGCTGCGCATCGGTTACGCGGCGGCCGACCCGGAGACGATCCGCACCCTGGAGGAGGCGCAGCCGCTGTGGCCCGTGTCGTCGCCCGCGCTGGCGGCGGCGGAGGCGTGCGTGGAGCCGCGCGCGCTGGCGGAGGCCGCCGGGGCGGCGGACCGGATCGTGGTGGACCGGGCGCATCTGGTGGCCGGGCTGCGGGAGTTCTCCGAGGTCCGGGTGGTGGAGCCGGCCGAGGGGCCGTTCGTGCTGATTCGGCTCGACGGGGCCGCCGAGATAAGGGAGCGGCTGCGGATGCTGGGGTTCGCGGCGCGGCGAGGAGATACGTTTCCTGGGCTCGGGGACGGCTGGCTGCGGCTGGCGGTACGCGACCGGACGACGACCAACCGCTTCCTCCAGGCGCTGGACCTGGCGCTCCAGGCGCTGACGGTGGCGGGGCGGTAGCGAAGGGCGCTCCGGGTGGTGGGCGGTGCTCCAACAGGTGAGCGGTGCTCCCCCCTCGGAGCACCGCTCACCCTCCCCTCCCCCGGGGTTCCTCCCCTCGGGCCGTCAGCCTCGGGCGCGGCGCCGGGTCAGGACCATGGCGCCCGCGCCGGCCGCCAGCAGCAGCGCCGCGCCGCCCGCGATGTACGGGGTGCTGGAGCTGCTGCCCGTCTCGGCCAGGTCCGCGTCGGTGGCGGCCGGGGCCTGGTCCGTACCGGTCTGGGTCTTCACGTCGCCGCCGCCCCCGGTGGAGCCGGCCTTGTCGCCGCCGCCCGTGGAGCCGCCGTTCCCGGAGCCGCCGTTCCCGGAGCCGCCGTCGGTCGAACCGCCCCCGGTCGCGCCGCCGTTGTCGTTGCCCCCGTTGTCGTTGCCGCCGTTCTCGTTCCCGCCGTTCTCGTTGCCCCCGTTGTCGCCGCCGCCGTTGTGGCCACCCCCGTTGTGGCCGCCCCCGTTGTCGCCGCCGCCCGTGTGGCCGCCGTGGCCCTTCGGGGTTTCGCAGGTGGCCTCGGCGAGCGTGACCTCACCCTTGACGTCCGCGACGTTCAGGTGGCCCGGGTTGACCGAGACCTTCAGCTGGAGCGCCACCGCCGCGGCCGTGCGCGAGGTGGTCTCCGTCTTCGACAGGTCGAGCGTCACCTCGCCGACCTGCGGCACCGCCACCCGCGTGGTGCCGCCGGCCGTGAGCGTGACGCGCTTGCCGAGCACCGACACGTGCCCGAGCACATTGGACTCGGCGACCGGCCGGCTGCCCACCTCGCAGACCGCCTTCGAGGTGACCTTCTCCACCTCGATCAGGGGGAACACCGAAAGCCCCGGCAGGCTCACCCGCGCCTTGGCGAGGTTGCTGTAGCCGGCGGCCCTGCGCTTGTCGGCGGTGGCCTTCGCGGTGGCCACGTCCGCCTTGAGGACGCTGAACGGCTTTCCGCGGTCCACCCCGTCGAGCCGCACGCTGAGCGCGGTCTCCTCGGCGGTGCGCGGTGCCCGCACCTCGTTGAGGGTGACCTTCAACGGCACGTCGACCGTCTTGTTGAGGAGGGAGACGTCGAGTGCGGTACGGAGCACGACCGCGCTCGCCTTCCCGCCGCCGGCCGTATCGGTCGTCGCGGGGGCGGCATGGGCCGGGATCGCGACCAGGGCGGCGACGGGCGCGGCGGCGACCGCCAGCGCGGCGAGGCGGAAGGTGTTGCTGTTCAAGATGGTGGAACCCCCACAGGAGACATGGAGCCACCGGCGCGCCGTCCAATGGGGGACATCGCGGGCACCGGTGGCCTCGACTCCGTGAATCTTTACGCACAGAGGGTGAACTGGCGGACAGCTGAGGCCAGTTCACTCCAAAGGGGGGTTTCCGCGCCTGTATTCGAATATTCCGGCACGTGCGTTCCTCGGGTTCACCCGTTTCACTGAGCGCGGGGGCGTTTCGGACACACGAGGGCGGCCCGTAACGTCGGCTCTCCGTATGCGCGGAGAAGGTTCAACGAGCGGGCCGCCCTCCGGTCACTGCTGGTCAACGCGGTGTGTCAGCCGATCACGCGCCCGTTCAGGACGACCCGGCGCGGCCCGGCCAGCACCCGCACGTCCGCCCTCGGGTCCTCGTCGTACACCACGAGGTCGGCCGGCGCCCCCTCCTCCAGGCCGGGCCTGCCGAGCCAGGCCCTCGCCCCCCAGGTCGTCGCGGACAGCGCCTCCAGAGCCGGGATGCCCGCCTTGACGAGCTCCGCGACCTCGTCGGCCACCAGACCGTGCGCGAGGACCCCGCCCGCGTCGGTGCCGACGAAGACCGGCACCCCCGCGTCGTAGGCGGCGCGGACGGTGTCGTAACGGCGTTCGTGGAGCCGGCGCATATGGGCGGACCAGCGCGGGAACTTCGCCTCGCCGCTCTGCGCGAGCGAGGGGAAGGTGGCGATGTTGACCAGCGTGGGGACGATCGCCACACCGCGCTCCGCGAAGAGCGGGATGGTGTCCTCGGTGAGGCCCGTGGCGTGCTCGACGCAGTCGATCCCGGCCTCCACCAGGTCGCGCAGCGAGTCCTCCGCGAAGCAGTGCGCGGTGACGCGGGCGCCCAGCCGGTGCGCCTCCGCGATGGCCGCCCCGACCGCCTCGCGCGGCCAGAGCGCCGTCAGGTCGCCCACCTCGCGGTCGATCCAGTCGCCGACGAGCTTCACCCAGCCGTCGCCCCGGCGCGCCTCCTGGGCCACGTAGGCGACGAGCTCGTCGGGCTCGATCTCCCAGGCGTAGTTACGGGTGTAGCGGCGGGGCCGGGCGATGTGGCGGCCGGCCCGGATGATCTTCGGGAGGTCCTCGCGGTCGTCGATCCACCGGGTGTCGGCGGGCGAACCCGCGTCGCGCAGGAGCAGCGCCCCGGCCTCCCGGTCGTCCAGGGCCTGCTTCTCGCTGGTCGCGGCGTCCACCGCGCCGTGGTGGTCGAGTCCGACGTGGCAGTGGGCGTCGACCAGGCCGGGCAGGGCCCAGCCGGTGACGGTGACGGCGTCGTCCGTGCCGGGCGGCCGCTCGTAGGTGATCCGGCCGCCGACCGCCCAGAGCTCGTCCCTGACCTCCTCGGGTCCGACGAGCACCCGCCCCTTCACATGCAGCACCCGCGATGCCTCGTGATCACTCATGCACAGCACTGTACGAGGGGGCCCACCGCGTGCGACATGCCCTGTCCCGGCCCGTCCGAAGGGTGCTGGGTACTCTCGGAGGCGCCCGGTCAGCAGGCCGGAGCCCGCCGACCGAAACCGAAGAGAGCACCGCCGTGACGCACCCCTTCCTCGACCTCGCTCCGCTGACCGCCGCGCATTTCGCGGCGATCGAGCGGCGGGTGGCCGGTCTGCTGGCCACCGAGCAGGACGTCGTCATCATGCAGGGCGAGGCGCTGCTGCCCCTGGAGGGCTGTATCCGGGGCGGCGCCCGGCCCGGTTCGACGGCACTGAACGTGGTGACCGGCCCCTACGGGCAGACCTTCGGGAACTGGCTGCGCGACTGCGGGGCCGAGGTCGTCGACCTGGCGGTGCCGTTCCACACGGCCGTCACCGCGGACCAGGTCGCCGAGGCGCTGGCCGCGCACCCGGAGATCGACTTCGTCTCGCTGGTCCACGCCGAGGCGGCGACCGGGAACACCAATCCGGTCGCGGAGATCGGCGAGGTGGTGCGGGCGCACGGCGCGCTGTTCATGCTGGACGCGGTCGCCTCGGTGGGCGCCGAGCCGCTGCTGCCGGACGCCTGGGGCGTCGACCTGTGCGTGATCGGGGCGCAGAAGGCGATGGGCGGGCCCGCCGGTGTCTCGGCGGTGTCGGTGAGCGCGCGGGCCTGGGAGCGCATCGCGGCCAACCCGCTGGCGCCGCGCCGGTCCTACCTGTCGCTCCTCGACTGGAAGGAGCGCTGGATCGACGGCGGCCGCAAGGCGCTGCTGCACGCCCCGGCCCAGCTGGAGATGCTGGCCCTGGAAGCGTGTGTGGAGCGGATCGAGGCGGAGGGCCTCGACGCGGTCATGGCCCGGCACGCGGCGGCCGCGGCGGCCACCCGGGCCGGTGCGGTGGCGCTGGGCGGCGGCCTGACCCCGTACGTCCATGAGGCGCGGGACGCGGCGCCGGTGGCGACGACGCTCCGCACGCCCGAGGGCGTGGACGCGTCCGAGCTGGTCGCGCGGGCGCTCGCGGGAGAGCCCTCGCTGCCGCTGATCGCGGGCGGGGGCGCGCTGGCCAAGGAGATGATCCGGGTCAATCACTACGGGGTGGATGCGACGCGGGGCGCGGTGCTCTCCTCGCTCGCGGCTCTGGGGTCGGCGCTGGCCGGGGCCGGCCGGCAGGTCGATCTGGAGGCTGCCCGGAAGGCCGTTGCGGAAACCTGGCCCAGCGCATAAAAGCGCATCCGATAAACAATGCGGGGAGCTGTCTGAGTCAGAACAGCTCCCCGCATTCTTATGCCCGCTTCTCCCAGGGCTAAACACCCCAGTTATCAAGCTGTTTTCGGACCCCGTTTCGGTTGTGTGTGGAGAGAGTTATGGGCTTGTGACCGACTCCACACAGCCGAAGATTTGCCCGATAAATACCGGACAGAACGCCAGAAAATGAAACGGACTCGCGCCGGTGCGCGCACCCGCCTGATAACACAGATGCCTGCCCCACCCAACCCTTTGCGTCGATGCAATTCAACGACTTGCTAGGTAAATTCAAATGCCATGACCGCCGCACCAGCAGATTTTGCAAGTGCCCGAAGCGAATTCCTTACGATCGACACGCCACGAGTGGAGGACGGGGCCGCGATCTGGCGCATCGCCCGCGACTCCGAGGTCCTGGACCTCAACTCCTCGTACAGCTACCTGCTGTGGTGTCGTGACTTCGCGGCGACCTCCGTGGTCGCCCGTGACGAGACCGGCGCCCCGGTCGCCTTCGTGACGGGGTACATCAGGCCTGACCGTCCCGAGACGCTCGTCGTCTGGCAGGTGGCCGTCGACCACGGCCACCGCGGTACGGGCCTGGCGGCCAAGCTGCTGGACTCCCTGACCGCGCGGGTCGCCGCCGAACAGGGCCTGGCCTCGGTCGAGACGACCGTCACCCCGGACAACACCGCGTCGGACCGCCTGTTCACCTCCTACGCGCAGCGCCACGACGTGGCCCTGGAGCGCGAGGTGCTCTTCGACGGCGGACTGTTCCCCGAAGGCACCCATCTGCCGGAAGTGCTGTACCGCATCGGCCCGTTCCACGCCTGAGCGCGCACTCCCACCCACCGCAGCATCCTTCAACGCCGCCCGTCACACCCCCTCACGCAGGAGATCCGCTGTGACCATCACCCCGCCCGCCCTCAGTGTCTTCGAGACCCTGGAATCCGAGGTCCGGAGCTACTGCCGCGGCTGGCCCGCCGTGTTCGACCGCGCCCAGGGCGCCCGGCTGACCGACGAGGACGGCCACTCCTACCTGGACTTCTTCGCCGGCGCCGGCTCGCTCAACTACGGCCACAACAACCCGGTGCTCAAGCGCGCGCTGATCGACTACATCGAACGCGACGGCATCACGCACGGCCTCGACATGGCGACCACCGCCAAACGCGCCTTCCTGGAGACCTTCCAGAACGTCGTGCTGCGCCCTCGCGACCTTCCGTACAAGGTGATGTTCCCCGGTCCGACGGGCACCAACGCCGTCGAGTCGGCGCTGAAGCTCGCCCGTAAGGTCAAGGGCCGCGAGTCCGTCGTCTCGTTCACCAACGCCTTCCACGGCATGTCGCTCGGCTCGCTGGCCGTGACCGGCAACGCGTTCAAGCGGGCCGGTGCCGGCATCCCGCTGGTGCACGGCACGCCGATGCCGTTCGACAACTACTTCGACGGCCAGGTCCCCGACTTCCTCTGGTTCGAACGGCTCCTGGAGGACCAGGGCTCCGGGCTCAACCACCCGGCCGCCGTGATCGTGGAGACCGTCCAGGGCGAGGGCGGCATCAATGTCGCCCGCGCCGAGTGGCTGCGCGCGCTCCAGGACCTGTGCCACCGCCGGGACATGCTGCTGATCGTCGACGACATCCAGATGGGCTGCGGCCGGACCGGCGGCTTCTTCTCCTTCGAGGAGGCCGGCATCACGCCGGACATCGTGACGCTGTCGAAGTCCATCAGCGGCTACGGACTGCCCATGTCGCTCTGCCTGTTCAAGCCGGAGCTGGACGTCTGGGAGCCCGGCGAGCACAACGGCACCTTCCGCGGCAACAACCCCGCGTTCGTCACCGCCGCCGCCGCGCTGGACGCCTACTGGGCCGACGGTCAGATGGAGAAGCAGACGCTGGCCCGGGGCGAGCAGGTCGAGCAGACGATGCTGGCCATCTGCGGCGAGCACGACAGCGCCAGCTTCCGGGGCCGCGGCCTGGTCTGGGGCCTGGAGTTCGAGGACCCGGCGCGCGCCTCCGCGGTCTGCGCCCGCGCGTTCCAGCTGGGGCTGCTCCTGGAGACCTCCGGCCCGCAGAGCGAGGTCGTGAAGCTGCTTCCGCCGCTCACCATCACGCCCGAGGAGCTGGACGAGGGCCTGCGCACGCTGGCCCGTGCCGTCCGGGAGACCGCCTGACGGCCCGGACCGCACACCTCACCTTCGTAGAGAGAAAGGCACCGAACCACCGTGATCGTCCGATCGTTCGCCGATGTCGAGAACACCGACCGGCATATCAAGGCCGCCTCCGGCACCTGGGAGAGCAAGCGCATCGTGCTCGCCGAGGAGAAGGTCGGCTTCTCGCTCCACGAAACCACGATGTACGCGGGTACCGAGACGTCGATGTGGTACGCGAACCACATCGAGGCGGTCCTGTGCGTCGAGGGCGAGGCAGAGCTGACCAACGACGAGACCGGTGAGAAGCACTGGATCACGCCGGGGACGATGTACCTGCTCAACGGCCACGAGCGCCACACGATGCGGCCCAAGACCGACTTCCGCTGCGTCTGCGTCTTCAACCCGCCGGTCACCGGACGGGAGGAGCACGACGAGAACGGTGTCTATCCACTGCTGACCGAGGAGGGCTGAACCCCATGACCACCGACGTACGCACCGATCTGTACCCCTCGCGCGGCGCCGCCGAGATGACCACTCCCCGCCAGGACCCGGTCATCTGGTCCGCGCCGGGCGCACCGGGTCCGATCAGCGCCAAGGAGCTCCAGGGCTACGAGCACGACGGCTTCCTGCCCGTCGAGCAGCTGATCACCCCGGACGAGGTAGCCGGCTACCACGCCGAGCTGGAACGGCTGATCGCCGACCCGGCCGTCCGCGCCGACGAGCGCTCCATCATCGAACCGAAGTCGCAGTCCGTACGGTCGGTCTTCGAGGTCCACCGGATCAGCGAGGTCTTCGCCCGGCTGGTCGCCGACGAGCGGGTGGTGGGCCGGGCCCGCCAGATCCTCGGTTCGGACGTCTACGTCCACCAGTCGCGGATCAACGTCAAGCCCGGTTTCGGGGCTTCGGGGTTCTACTGGCACTCGGACTTCGAGACCTGGCACGCGGAGGACGGTCTGCCGAACATGCGGACGGTGTCCGTGTCGATCGCGCTGACCGAGAACCACGACACCAACGGCGGGCTGATGATCATGCCCGGCTCGCACAAGTCGTTCCTCGGCTGCTCGGGTGAGACGCCGAAGGACAACTACAAGAAGTCGCTCCAGATGCAGGACGCGGGCACCCCGTCCGACGAGGCGCTGACGAAGATGGCCGACCGGCACGGCATCAGGCTCTTCACGGGCAAGCCCGGTTCGGCGACCTGGTTCGACTGCAACGCGATGCACGGCTCGGGCGACAACATCACGCCGTACGCACGCAGCAATGTGTTCATCGTGTTCAACAGCGTGGAGAACGCCGCGCAGGAGCCGTTCGCGGCGCCGATCCGCCGCCCGGAGTTCATCGGGGCGCGCGACTTCACCCCGGTGAAGTAGGTCCCGGCAGGGCCTTGGAGGGGGTGGTACGGATTCCCGTGCCACCCCCTCCGGCATATCTCGGTGGACCGGGGCGGGGCCGGCGGCAACAGTGGGCGCATGACATCCCACGTACAGCACATCACCATCGACTGCGCCGACGCCTACGCGCTGGGCACCTTCTGGTCGGCCGTGCTCGGCGCCCCGCTCTCCGACGACGACCACCCCGGCGACCCCGAGGCCCTGGTCGAAGCGCCGGGCGCCGCCCTCCTGTTCGTCACCGTGCCCGACAAGAAGCAGACCAAGAACCGCGTCCATCTGGATATCAAGCCCGAGGACCGCGGCCGGGACGAGGAGGTCGAACGGCTGCTGGCCCTCGGCGCGACCCTGGTCGCCGACCACCGCAAGCCGAATGGGCGGGGCTGGGCGACCCTGGCCGATCCGGAGGGCAACGAGTTCTGCGTGGAGTGCGGCGCGGCCGAGCGGGCGGCGCTCACCGGTACGCGGCTGCCGGTCACCGCGGACGATGTGACCGAGGCGGTCCGCCTGACGGTCGACACGCTCGCCGCCGCCGCGTCCGCCGACTGGCGCGTCCCGGCCGGGACGCTGACGTGGGAGTGCTGGGAGACCGCGGAGCACCTGAGCGACGACCTCTTCTCGTACGCCGTCCAACTCGGCCCCCGCGCACCCTCGGTGGAGACCCACGCGCCCTACCACTACGCCCCCCGGCACGAGGGCGGCCCGTGGAACGCGATTTTCGCGGACCCGGAGGCGGGTGCGGCGGGGCTGCTCCAGACCGTGGAGGCGAGCGGTGCGCTGCTGGCCGCGATGGTCCGTACGGCGTCCCCGGCCACCCGCTCGTACCACGCGTACGGGGTCTCCGACCCGGAGGGCTTCGCGGCCATGGGCGTCGTGGAGACCCTGGTGCACGCCCATGACATCGCCTCGGGCCTGGGCGTCTCCTGGCAGCCGCCCGCCGCCCTGTGCGACCGGGCGCTGGCCCGGCTCTTCCCCGGGGCGCCGGACGACAAGGACCGGTGGGCCGTGCTGCTCTGGTCCACCGGTCGCGCCGAACTGCCCGGCCGGGAGCGCGTGACGTCCTGGAAGTGGCGGAGCGCCCCGCTGGAGGGCTAGGAGGCCAGCACGTCGAGCGCGCGGTCCACGTCCGCCTCGGTGTTGTAGAGGTGGAAGGACGCGCGCAGGTTGCCGGCCCGGCCGGCGACCAGCACCCCGGCCCGCTGGAGCTCCGGTGCCCGGTCGCCGAGGCCGGGCACCGCGACGACGACGGTGTCCGCCTCCACGGGCTCGTGCCCGAGGGCCGTCACCCCGGCGCGGAAGCGGTCGGCCAGCGCGATGGCGTGGTCGTGCAGCGCCTCGACGCCGATCCCGTGGAGCAGGGCGAGGGAGTGCTCGGCGCCGTGGTACGCGAGGTAGACGGGCGGCTCGTCGTAGCGGTGGGCGTCGGCGGCGAGCTTGGTGACCGGTCCGTACACGCTGCCCCAGGGGTCCTCGGAGGCGGCCATCCCCACGTCGACCGGCTTCACGTCCTCCTGCGCCTCCTCGGTGACGGTGAGGAACGACGTACCACGCGGGCAGAGCAGGTACTTGAAGCCGCCGGTGACCGTGTAGTCGTAGGCCCCCGCGTCGAGCGGCAGCCAGCCCGCGGACTGGGTGGCGTCCAGCAGGGTGCGGGCGCCGTGGGCGGCCGCGGCGGCCCGGACCGCGTCCAGGTCGGCGCGCCGGCCGTCCGCCGACTGCACCGAGGAGAAGGCGACGAGCGCGGTGGACGGGCGCACGGCTCCGGCCAGCCCGTCCAGCGGCACGTACCGCATGTCGAGGTCGCCGCGGATCGCGAAGGGGCTGACGACCGAGCTGAACTCGCCCTCGGGGACGAGCACTTCGGCCCCCGGGGGCAGCGAGGCCGCGATCAGCCCGACGTGGGCGACGACCGAGCTGCCGACGGCGACCCGGTCGGCCCCGACGCCGACGAGCCGCGCGAAGCCGTCCCGGGCGCGGTCCACCGCCGCGAAGTCCCCCGAACCGTTGCGGCGGCCGGAGGCGCCCTCCTCGGCGAGGGCCTTCACCGCGTCGACGGTGCGGCGGGGCAGCAGCCCGCAGGTGGAGGTGTTGAGGTAGGTGGTCTCGGGCGCGAACTCGGCGGCGACGGCACGGCTGAGCGGAGAGATCGTCATGTGGTTCAGCGTGAACCTTCGCCGATCTGGGGTCAATTGACAAAAATTCACGGCCGCCCCCAAGAGATGCTTATGCGTCGGGGCCCGCGCGGGCCGCCGCGCGGGCCGCCGGGAACGGCCCGCGCGAGGGGTCAGGCGTTCCGCGCCGCCGCTCCGGGGACCTCGCAGGCCCCGTCCGCGTCGCAGGCCGCCGCGTCGCCGGCGGCGGTCACCGGGCGGTCCTGCCACGCCTGTTCCAGCGCCTGGGCGAAGACCTCGGCGGGCTGGCCGCCGGAGATGCCGTAGCGCCGGTCGAACACGAAGAACGGCACCGCGTTGGCGCCCAGCTCGGCCGCCTCCCGCTCGTCGGCGCGCACCTCGTCGGCGTACGCCTTCGGGTCGGCAAGCACCGCGCGCGCCTCCTCGGCGTCGAGTCCCGCCTCGACGGCCAGGTCCAGCAGGACGGAGTCGTCGAAGACGGACCGCTCCTCGGCGAAGTTGGCCCGGTAGGCGAGGGCCAGCAGCTCGTCCTGGCGGCCGCGGACCTTGGCCAGGTGCAGCAGGCGGTGGATGTCGAAGGTGCTGCCGTGGTCGCGGCCCTCGGCGCGGTAGCCGAGCCCTTCGGCCTGGGCGTTGGCCGCGACGTTGGCCTCCATCGCGCGGACCTCGTCGGGGCTGCGCCCGTACTTCCGCGCCAGCATGTCGGCGACCAGCTCGATGTCGTCCTTGGCACGGCCGGGGTCGAGCTCGAAGGAGCGGTGCACCACCTCGACGTCGTCGCGGTGGGCGAAGCCCGCGAGACCCTTCTCGAAACGGGCTTTTCCGACATAACACCAGGGGCAGGCGATGTCGCTCCAGATCTCGACGCGCATGACTCTTCTTCTCTCCGGACTGATCGACGGCTGCGGCAGGGCGCGGAGGCACCCTCCGCTCCCCGCCCAACGCGTGGCGGGCCCGTGCCATTCCCGGGCCCGTGCCCGTGTGGTCAGCCTCTCCCGGGCGCTTCCGACACCGCTTCCGGCACCGCTTCCGGCACCGCGAGGCGCAGCACCAGATGGTCGCCGTGCCGGGGCGTCTCCGGGTCGGCGGCCCAGCCACTCGCGGAGTAGAACGCCTGGGCGCGCTGGTTGGGCTCGAAGACCTCCAGCCGGGCCCGCGTCACGCCGCGCCGCTGCCAGTCGGCGATACACGCGAGGTGCAGGGCACTGCCGACGCCCTCGCGCCAGTGGGCCGGGGAGACGTGGAGCTGGGTGAGGTACGTCCAGCCGTCGCGCACGGAGTGGGCGGCGATGCCGACGAGGGCGCCGTCCTGCTCGGCGACGAGCACGGTGGCGTCCTCCCGGTCCACCGCGCGGGCCCAGCCGTCCCGGGCCCGGCCGACCTCGGCCGGGCCCGCGTACTCCTCCTCGGCGAGATGCCCGCTGTAGTAGGTGGCCCTGGCCTCGGAGTGCAGGGCGACTATCGCGTCGAGGTCGTCCTGCGTCGCTGTACGGATCATGGTGGGGAGGACGTACGGGCCGGGGCGCCGGTTCCGCCGCCCCGGCCCGGTCCGGACGAAAGGCGTCAGCTGCCGTCGCGGAGGTCCGCCGGGCTCTCCCCCCGGAAGGCGATCCGGTCGAAGGCCACCTCGCAGCCCTCGCCCGTGGGCGACTGGGCGAGGAAGCCGACGGAGGCGGTGGCCGCCTGCTCCGGGGTGCCGAGGGTGAAGACGCGGACGAAGGTCCACTTCTCGCCGTCGGCCGAGGCGTGGAAGGCGAAGGCGTGTCCCGTACGGCTCAGGCGCAGCCAGTGGGTGTCGCCGTCCACGACGGAGGAGTTGACGTCGTCCGAGTGGCCCCGGGTGACCACCGTGCAGACGGTCGGGCGCTCCGGGGACAGCTCCAGGCAGAGCTTGGCCCATTCCCGGTCGCCGACATGGAGGTAGAGCACGCCCGCGTCGAAGGCGGCGGCGAAGCCCACCTTCACCCGGGCGACGAGCTGGAAGTCGCCCGCCGGGGCGGCGCCGAGCAGCCGGGGCGCGTCGCTCGCCGGTTCCAGGCTGTCGCCGCCCGGCGGCACGAAGCGGTCCTGGCGGGCACCGGCGCGGCCGGTGAGCGCGCCGCTCTCGTACGTCCAGCCGCCCTCGGGGCCGTACGGCCGGAGCGCGAAGGGGAGTTCGGGGAGGTTCATGCGGGTCGTCCGTCCACGCGGCGGGGCAGGCCCAGCGGGTTGTCCTCGCGCAGCTCCGGCGGGAGGAGCGCTTCGGGGGTGGTCTGGTAGCTGACCGGGCGCAGCCAGCGCTCGATGGCGGTGGCGCCGACCGAGGTGGAGGTGGAGGTGGTGGCCGGGTAGGGGCCGCCGTGGTGCTGGGCCGGGGCGACGGCGACGCCGGTCGGCCAGCCGTTGACGAGGACCCGTCCGGCGAGCGGGGTGAGGGCGGCGAGGAGGTCCGCCGCACCGCCCCCGGCCTCCTCGGTGGCGAGGTGGAGGGTGGCGGTGAGGTTGCCGGGGAGGCGGGTGAGGACGGCGGTGATCTCGTCCTCGGAGGCGTAGCGGGCGACGACGGCGACCGGGCCGAAGCACTCCTCCAGGAGCGCGTCGTGCGGGCCCTCGGCGGTGAGCGGGCCGGCCGGGACGGTCAGGAAGCCGGCCGCGACGGTGTGCTCGCCGCCCGCGCCGGGGGTGACGGGCGCCTCGACCCCGGGGAGCGCGGCGCGCTCGGTGACCCCGGAGAGGAAGGCGTCGCGCATGCGGTGGTCGAGGAGGACCCCGGCCTCGGTGTCGCTGACGGCCTCGGTGAGCGCCTTGAGGAGGCGGTCGCCGCCCTCGCCCTCGGGGACCAGGACGAATCCGGGCTTGGTGCAGAACTGGCCCGCGCCCATGGTCATCGAGCCGGCCAGGCCCGCGCCGATCTCCTCGCCGCGCTCGGCGGCCGCGGCCTCCGTGACGACGACGGGGTTGAGGGAGCCCAGCTCGCCGTGGAAGGGGATGGGCGCGGGGCGGGCGGCGGCCGCGTCGAACAGGGCGCGCCCGCCGCGCACCGAGCCGGTGAAGCCGGCGGCGGCGACGAGGGGGTGCCGGACGAGGGCGACGCCCGCGTCGAAGCCGTGGACCAGGGTGACGACGTCCTCGGGCAGCCCGGTACGCGCGGCGGCCCGGCGCAGGACCGAGGCGCAGAGCTCGGAGGTCGCCGGGTGGTCCGGGTGGGCCTTGACGACGACGGGGCAGCCGGCCGCGAGGGCGCTGGCGGTGTCGCCGCCGGGCACGGAGAAGGCGAGCGGGAAGTTGCTGGCCGCGTAGACCGCGACGACGCCCAGCGGGATCTTGTAGCGGCGCAGGTCGGGCCAGGGCGGGGTGCGGGTGGCGTCCGCGTGGTCGATGTGGATGTCGAGGAAGGCGCCCTCGTCGACGACCTCCGCGAAGGCCCGCAGCTGGGCCGCGGTGCGCGCGAGTTCGCCGGTCAGCCGGGCCGGGCCGAGGGCGGTCTCGGCGTCGGCGGCCTCGATGACGTGGTCCCCGGCCTCGGTGAGCAGTTCGGCGGCCGTACGCAGGAACGCGGCGCGCTTCGTGCGGTCGGCGAGGGAGCCGCGTACCGCGTGGGCGGCGCGGACCGCGCGGTCGACCTCCTCCGCTGTGGCCTCCACCGCAACCTGCTCGCGCGGGTTCCCGGTGCGGGGGTCGACGCTCCAGACTGGTGCTGCTGCCACCGTGTTTCCTTCCGCTCCACTGCCGCACATCAGAAGTCGTCCGGTATAAGCTGTTCGGTATTCTGAACAGCGTTCCTGAACGTGAATGTGAAGCGACTCTATTTCCGGGCGTTCGGTGTTGGCAAGAAGTCGCAGGGTTTCGTCGGCGGGGTGAAAGGGGTCAGGGCGATGTCGGTTCCCGAGTCGGGTGGGGCGCAGGTCAAGTCCGCGGTACGGACGGTCGAGCTGCTGGAGTACTTCGCGGGACGGCCCGGCATGCACTCGCTCGCCGCGGTCCAGGAGGCCGTCGGCTACCCGAAGTCCAGCCTCTACATGCTGCTGCGCACCCTGGTGGAGCTGGGCTGGGTGGAGACCGACGCGACCGGCACGCGGTACGGGATCGGCGTACGGGCCCTGCTGGTCGGCACCTCGTACATCGACGGCGACGAGGTCGTCGCCGCGGCCCGCCCCACGCTCGACCGGCTCTCCGACGACACCACGGAGACCATCCACCTGGCCCGGCTCGACGGCACCAACGTGGTCTACCTCGCCACCCGCCAGTCCCAGCACTATCTGCGCCCCTTCACCCGGGTCGGCCGCCGGCTGCCCGCGCACTCCACCTCGCTCGGCAAGGCGCTGCTGGCCACCTACAGCGACGAGCAGGTCCGCAAGATGCTGCCCGAGACGCTTCCCGCGCTCACCGAACACACCCTGACGGACCGGGAGAAGCTCATCGAGGAGCTGCACCAGATCCGCGAGCAGGGGTACGCGGTGGACCGCGAGGAGAACACGCTGGGGCTGCGCTGCTTCGGCGTCGCCGTCCCGTACCGCACCCCGGCCCGGGACGCCATCAGCTGCTCGGTGCCGGTCGCCCGGCTGACGCCCGCGCACGAACAGACCGTCAAGGACGCGCTGTTCGACGCGCGGGACCGGCTGACGCTCGCCACCCGCAGGCTCTGACGCCCCAGGGCTTTCAGAGGCCCCGGTCCGTCTCCCCCGCGCGGCGGAGGCGGATCGTCTCCGGGCAGGAGGTGCGGGGGCGCGCCGCCCGGCAGCGTGGAGGCCATGACCACCGCCTCAGCCCGCACCGCGCTGCGCACCGTCGCCATCGTCTCCTGCCTGCCCTACATGACGCTCAAGACCGCCTGGGTGGCGGGCAGCCGCGTCGGGATCCCGGACGGCAGCGCGCTGCTGGACCACCGCGCCCTGATGGCCGTCGCCAACGGCGGTTCGGTGCTGATGGACGGCGCGGTGGTGGTCCTGGCGCTGCTGCTCACCCGGCCCTGGGGGCTGCGGGTGCCCGCCTGGCTGCTGGTGCTGCCGGTGTGGACGGCGACCGGGCTGCTGCTGCCGATCATGACCGGGTATCCGGCGCAGCTGCTGGTCCGGGCGCTGGGCGGGAGCACCGACGGCGCGGACGCCGCGGGCCGGCCGTTCCTGCGCGAATGGGTCTTCGGTGTCGTCTACGGCGGCTTCATCCTCCAGGGCCTGTCCCTGGGCGCCCTGTTCGTGCTGTACGCCCGTGACCGCTGGGGCCACCTCTGGCGGGGCACGCTGGGCGAGCTGCCCGCGAGCCCGACCGCGCCCGCGCTGCGGGCCGCCACCGTCGCCGCGTCGCTGCTGGCCCTGGCGCCCGGCACCGCGCATCTGCTCTGGGCGGCGGGCTCGACGGCCGGGCTCACCCCGGACCGGGTGGCCGGGCGGGACAGCGGCTTCCATGTGCTGGAGGCGGTGTACGTGCTGTGGATCGCGGTCGCCGTGGCCGGGGTCCTGCTGCTCGCCTTCCGCCGGTCCGCGCTGCCGCTGCCGGTGCCGCTCGCGCTGGCGTGGGGCGGGTCGGGGGCGACGGCCTGCTGGGGCGGCTGGCTCTGCCTGGCCGCGCTGGGCTCGGCCGGGGAGGGCGCGGAAAGCGCCACGCCCGGCATGGTGCTCACCTACGCTGTGCAGATGCTGGTCGGAACGCTGGTGGTGACCCTCGGCGCGTACTTCCTCGCGGAGCGCGCGGCCGGGACGCGGGGCGCCCCGGCATGACCCCGCTGATAGTCCGGCCGGCGGGCCGTCGCGCCCGGCTGCGCTGGCTGCACCTGATCATCGGCGGTGCCCTGCTGATGCCCTACTTCCTGGTCGGCACGGTGGTCGTCGGCCTGTACGCGCCCGGCACCAACGTCTTCACCTCGCTCCCCGCCCAACTCGCCGCCTTCGGTTGCGCCCTGCCGATGGCCGCCGTCACCGCGCTGCTGCCCACCGCCCGGCCGCTCTCGGTGGCCGCCGCCCGCGCCCTCTGCGGCCTTGCCCCGGACCGGCCGCTCGCGGACGGGCCCGCCGCCTCCCGCCAGGCGCGGGTGCGCTCGGCCGCCTGGTTCACGCTGCACGTGGGGCTCGGCGGGATCGTCAGCGGGATGACGCTGGCGCTCGTCCCGTTCGCGGTCTGCGTGATGGCGCTGCCGTTCGTCCCGGCCCTCCACGCATCCGCCGCCCTGGACGCCCGCCCGGCCCTGGACCACACCTGGGTCCTGGCCGTCGCGCCCCCGGCCGGGGCGGCCATGCTCCTGGCACTCGCGGGGTGCGCGGCGGCGGCCGGGGCGCTGCTCGCGGACCGGGCGCCCGTGCTGCTCGGCCCGACCCCGGACGACCGGCTGGCCGCCGCCGAGCGCCGGGCCGCCGAGCTGGCCGTGCGCAACCGGCTCGCCCGGGAGCTGCACGACTCGGTGGGCCACGCGCTGAGCGCCGTCACCCTCCAGGCGGGGGCCGCCCGCCGGGTCCTGGACAGCGACCCCGGGTTCGTCCGGGAGGCGCTCGCCGCGATCGAGGAGACCACGCGGCGCACGGTCGGCGAACTCGACGCGGTCCTCGGCCTGTTGCGGCAGGACGGCGACGGGGCCGGCGGGGCCGACGCGCTCGCGGGCCCCGGGCTCGACGCGCTCGGCGGGCTGCTCGCCCGGTGCGGGGTGCCCGTGCGCTACGAGGCCGAGGGCGACCCGGGCGCGGTGCCCGGCCCCGTCTCGGCCGAGGCGTACCGGATCGTGCAGGAGGGCCTGAGCAACGCGCTGCGGCACGGCGTCCCCGGCTCGCCGGTCCGGCTGCGCATCGGCGTCGGCCCCCGCGAGCTGGCCATCGTCCTGGACAGCGCGCTCTCCCCGCGTCCCCCGGTCGCCCGCCCCGGCGGCGGACGCGGCCTGACCGGTGTCGCGGAGCGCGCCCTGCTGCTCGGCGGCGCCACCGAGGCCGGACCCCGCGACGACGGCGTGTGGCGGCTGGCCGCCCGCCTCCCCCTGCATGCCCCCGCCAAGGAGCCCCGATGAGCACGCCGGTCCGGATCGTCCTCGCCGACGACGAACGCATGGTGCGCACCGCACTGCGGGCCATCCTGGACGCCGAGGACGGCCTGGAGGTCGTCGGCGAGGCGGCCACCGGCGCCGAGGCGGTCTCCGTGGTGCGGGCGCTGCGGCCCGACGTGGTGCTGATGGATGTGCGGATGCCCGAGACGGACGGCATCCGGGCCACCGAGCAGATCCTCGCCACGCTGGACCCGGCCCCGCGCGTCCTGGTCGTCACCACCTTCGAGCACGACGCCTATGTGTACGAGGCGCTGCGCGCCGGGGCGGCGGGTTTCCTGCTGAAGCGGGCGGCGGCCGAGGAGCTGGTGCAGGCGGTCCGGCTGGTGGCGTGCGGCGACTCGCTGCTCTTTCCGGCCGCCGTGCGGCAGCTCGCCGCCGCATACGGGACGCCCGCGCCGGCCCCCGCCCCGCCGTGGGCCGCTCGGCTCACCGAGCGGGAGGCGCAGGTGCTGCGGCTGATCGCGGCGGGGCTGACGAACGCGGAGATCGCGGACCGGCTGGCGGTGGGCGCGGCGACGGCCAAGACGCATGTGGCGGCGGTCCTCGCGAAGACCGGGGCCCGGGACCGTACGCAGGCCGTCATCACGGCGTACGAGTCGGGGTTCATCACGCCGGGCTGAGCCCCGTACAGCCGTGAACGCCGTGGTCACCGTATGAGGAAACGGTGAGAAGCGGCACAACCGGGAACGACCCGCCGGACCCCGCTCGTCCCCCATGCGGGATGAACAAGACGATCAGGCGCGCCTCGGTCTTCTGCCTGCTGCTGGTCCTCGCCCTCCTCGGGCGGGCGACCTGGGTGCAGGCGTACCAGGCCAAGGCGCTCGCAGACGACGACCACAACCGGCGGAAGACCATCGCGCAGTACGCGCAGCCGCTGGGGAACATCATCGTGGCCGGTTCGCCGGTCACGGGCTCGAAGCGGACGGAGGGCAGCGATCTCGCGTACAAGCGCACCTACCGGCAGGGCGACCTCTACTCGTCCGTGACCGGCTACAGCTCGCAGGCGTACGGCTCGACGCAGCTCGAAGGGATCTACAGCCATGTGCTGGACGGCACCGACGACCGGCTGAAGAGCCCGCTGGGCGCGATCACCGGGAAGCGGTCCGCGCCCGGTGACGTGGTGACGACGATCGACCCGGACGTCCAGAAGGCGGCGAGCGACGCGCTCGGCGACGAGAAGGGCGCGGCCGTGGCGATCGACCCGAGGAGCGGGCAGATCCTGGGCATGGTCTCCTCCCCGTCGTACGACCCTTCGGACATCAGCGGCACGAACGACGGCGACACCTGGTCGAAGCTGCTCACCGACAAGGACAAGCCGCTCGTCAACCGGGCGATGCGGCAGCCGCTCGCGCCCGGCTCGACGTTCAAGCTGGTCGTGGCGTCGGCCGCGCTGGAGAACGGGCTGTACGACTCCGTGGACGAGCCGACGAAGAGCCCCGTCCCGTACACCCTGCCGGGCACCAGCACCCCGCTGCGGAACGAGAGCGCGTCCGCCCCCTGCGAGAACGCCTCGCTGCGCGTCGCCCTCCAGTACTCGTGCAACAACGTCTTCGGCAAGGTCGCCGCCGACCTGGGCCAGGACAAGGTGCGGGCGATGGCGGAGAAGTTCGGCTTCAACGACGAGAAGCTGGACGTGCCGGTGCGGGCGTCCGAGAGCGTGTATCCGAAGGACATGGACAAGCCGCAGACCGCGCTGTCGGGCATCGGCCAGTTCGAGGTGACCGCGACCCCGCTCCAGATGGCGATGGTCTCCGCCGCCCTGGCCAACGGCGGTGAGCTGGCCGCCCCGCACATGGTGTCGAAGGTGACCGACGGGGACGGCGGCACGCTGGAGGACTTCGCGGACGGCGACACGAAGCGGATCGTCTCCGAGGACACCGCGAAGCAGCTGCGCAGCGCCATGGTGACCGTGGTGGAGAAGGGCACCGGCACCAACGCCCGGATCGCCGGGGCCGAGGTCGGCGGCAAGACGGGCACCGCCGAGAACGGCGTGGACAACAGCAACACCCCGTACGCCTGGTTCACCTCGTACGCCAAGTCCGGCGGCCAGGAGGTCGCGGTGGCCGTGATCGTGGAGGACTCCGGTTCGACCGCGTCCGAGGTCAGCGGCAACGGGCTGGCGGCGCCGGTCGCCAGGAAGATGATGGAGGCGGCGCTGCGGCGGTAGGGCCTGTCCGACTGTCGAAGCGCTTGCGGTACGCTCACGCCCCGGCGGGGGCGTACCGGGCGGGCCGGGCGTGCGAGCGCAGGGGACGAGGTAGCCGTGGGCACATCAGTCGACGATGCCGCCGCCGAGTTCCATGCGTTCTTCGAGGCGCATTACGCGGAACTGGCCCGCCTCGCCCATCTGCTGACCGGTGAGGCGGACGCCGCCGACGATCTCGCGGCGGACGCCCTGCTCGCGCTCTGGCACCGCTGGGACCGGGTCCGCGAGGCCGGGAACCCCGTGGCGTACGCGCGGGGTGTCGTCGCCAATCTGGCCAGGACGCGCATCCGCAGCGCGGTCCGTGAGCGGCGCAGGATCGCGCTGTTCTGGGCGCCGCGCGGCGGCGGGGAGGACGGGGCGGCCGAGGGGCCCGATGTGCCGGCGGTGGTGGACGTGCGGGAGGCGCTGCGCAGGCTGCCGTTCCGCAAGCGGGCCTGTGTGGTGCTGCGGCACGCCTTCGACCTCTCGGAGCGGGACACCTCGCTGGTGCTGGGGATCTCGGTGGGTACGGTGAAGAGCCAGACCTCGCGCGCCGTCGCCGAACTCCAGCGGCTGCTGGGGCCCGAGACGCCCGCCGCGCGGGTCCGGCTCGCCGTCGCGGCGCAGCGCAGCGGAGGAGACCGGTGAACGACGACGAGCTGTCCGGGCGGCTGCGGGAGGCCGCCGAGGCCCACCGCCCCGACCGGGCCCGGATGCTGGCCCGGATCGAGCGCGGGATGGCCGGCGACCGCCCGGCACCCCGGTCCGTGCGCCCGCCGCGCGCGGTCCGCCCGTGGCTGCGGGTGGCCGGGGCGACGGCGGCGGTCTGCGGGGTGCTGGCGGCCGGAGCGTTCGCGGTCACCTCGGCGGCCGACGACGACCGGGCACGCGGCGGGCAGGTGGCCTCGGCGCCCTCCGCCACCGCGACGGCTCCGCACTCCCCCGCCGCGAAGGCCCCCGGCGGGCTGCGGCCCGAGGACGGACCGCTGTGGACCGGCGGCGTGGTCGACCCGCACAGCAACGCGTACTGGGCGCAGAGCAACGTCACCCTGCGGACCACCGAACCGCTGTCCGCGCTCACCGTGGAGCTGCGGGTCGCCCAGACCGGCGGGGTGAACAGCACCGGCTCCTGGCGCTCCCTGCCCGAGCCGGACTTCACCGTGTCGGTGGACGAGAACGGCGGCTTCCTGGTCTACCGGTGGACGCTGCGCGCGGGCCGGACCGTCCCGGCCGGCACGCACACCTTCGCCGGGCAGTACAACCACGCCGAGGGCGACCGGGACGCCACCGACGACTCCGTGACCGCCCACGCGGTCCGCGCCTCGGGCGGGAAGGCGGCGGTGGGCGACCACTTCGGGCGGTCCCGTTAGGGCTTCCAGTCGCCGAACCAGGCGGCAGGGGTGTGCTCCCGCGCCTCGTCCCTGGTGAGCTGGGGACGGTTGGCCGGGACCGTGACCCGCGCGCCGGGGCCCGTGTTGCGGTACTCCGCGAACCGCTGGTCCTGCCACGGGAAGCCGGCCGACATGGTGCCGTACGGCTCGTCGGTGTCGATGCCCGCGCCGAGGTGGCTGTCGCGGACGGTGAGCATGGGGTGCGCGGTGAGGTCGGAGGAGGGCACCCAGGGGCGGGCCAGCTTGAAGTACCCGTCGGGGGCGGTGCTGGTGACCCGGGAGCGCAGGACCAGGAAGCCGTGCGGGTCGGCGCCCGCGGTGCTCGGCGCGAAGACGAAGCCGTGGGGCGGTCCTGGCAGGTCGGTACGGGCCAGGGTGCGGAAGTGGCAGCGGTCCAGCACCGCCGACGCCCGGCCGAAGACGAAGTCGACGTCCCCCTCCACGTAGCAGTCGCGGTAGTACTGCCGGGCGAAGTCGGTGAGGGACGCGGAGTCCGCGTACAGGGTGTCCTGGTGGCCGAGGAAGCGGCAGCCGTGGAACGCCGAGCGGTCGCCGGTCACCTTGAGGGCGACGGCCTGGGTGCCGGTGTAGTCGGGGTGGTCGGCGCGCAGCCAGTCGTTGGCGAAGGTGAGGTCGCGGGCGGTGAGTCCGGCGGGCCGGGCGGTGACCGTGGCGGACCCGCTCGTGCCGTACGTGCCCGAACCGTCCGGGCGCGGGGTGCCGTTGGCGTTGGCGTACACGATCACCGTGTCGCGCGGGTCGCCGCTCGCGCCGACGAGGGTGAGGCCGGCCCGGTCGGCGGGGATGTCGACGGTCTCCCGGTAGGTGCCGGGTGCGATGACCAGGGTGCGCCCGGTGCCGGTGGCGGCGTCCACGGCGGCCTGGACGGTCGTGTGGTCGCCCCGGCCGCGCGCGTCGACGTACAGGGTCGCGCGGTCGCGGCGGCGGGCGGGCGAGCCGTACGGGCCGAACGGGCGGGCGTGCGCGGCGGCGGGCAAGGCGGTGCCGAGCGCCAGGGCGGAGGAGGCGAGGAGGGTCAGGGCGGTGCGTCGGGTGGGCATGGGTGCTCCTTTGCGGGGGCGGCCTCCGCCGGCGCCGCGCGGGGCGCCGGCGGAGGAAGGGGCGGCTGGTCAGGCGCCGGGCAGTCGGCCCGTGCCCGCGCCGAGGCCCACGACGAGCGGCACCAGAAGCGGGTGGTCGACCCGGTTGCGCAGGGTCGGGGTCCAGCCGGCGCCCGTGGTCAGCTGCTCCTCGGGTACGCCCGCGTTGTGGACGGCGATCAGGTCGGTGCGGCGGCCGTTGACCCAGTTGTCGGCGGCCGTCAGCGAGGACTCCGACCACTTCTTGAGGATCTTCGCCTGGTCGAACTCGCCGCTGAGCGTGAACGCGTTGTGCTCGGCGACGAGATGGGACTCGGCGCCGATCCCGTACGAGTAGCCGTAGACACTGCCCTTCGTGGCGACGAAGTGGTTGTTGTACGAGTCGACCTGGCCGAAGCGGACGCGGGGCGCGCGCTCGTTGACGTCCTTGAACAGGTTGTGGTGCAGGGTGACGCGGAGCTTGCCCCGGTCGGTGGCCCCGGCGCCGTCGCTGTTGCCGAGGAGCATCGTCTTGTCGTGGTCCTTGAGGACGTTCCAGGAGGCGGTGACCAGGTCGGCGCCCTTGACGATGTCGAAGAGCCCGTCGTGCTGCTGGTACAGCTCGTCGAAGTAGCGGGGCTGGTCGGCGTCCGGGCGGTCGCCGTCGCTGAAGGTGTTGTGGTCGACCCAGACGTGGTCGGAGCCGTAGACGACGAGGTTGTCGTACTCGGAGTTCCAGTGGCCGGTGTCGCCGTCGGTCGGGTCCCACTGCGGGAAGCAGTCGTAGGTGTCCTCGAAGGCGATGTTGCGCACGATGACGTTGGAGACGTTCTGGATCTGGATCGAGGCGCCGACGACCGTGGCGTCCCGGCCGACGCCGATCAGCGTGGTGTTGGAGGGGACGTAGACGTTGACGGCGGCCTTCTGGAGCTTGGCGGAGGCGAGCCGGGCGTCCTCCATCGGCCCCGAGGGGACCTCCTCGCGGCCCCAGGTGTCGGGGTCGTAGGCGGCGAGGTACTTGTCCAGGGTGTAGCCGTCCGTCTGGTACGCCTCGCAGCCGATCGGGTTGCCCTCGGCGTCGGCGTTGCCGTGCACGGTCCCGGCGATCCGGACGATCTTCGGGGCGTCGCCCGCGTCCTCGAAGGCGGCGATGAGTTCGGCGCGGTTGTGCACGGTGTAGACGTGGTCGGGCGTGGCGGCGGCGCCGCCGGTGGTGGAGCCCTCGGCGGAGGCCCAGCCGTCGCCCTTCGCGAGGACGGCGCGCTCGACGCCCTTCTTGCCGTGGGGCTGCGGGGCGGCCTGGGCGGGGACGCTCAGGGCGAGGGCCAGCGAGGCGCAGCCCATCGCGACGGCGATGGCGCGGGCACGGTTTCTGCGTGTGGACATGACAAATCCTCGGTTCTGGTGCGGGACCTGTGGAAGGGGTAGGTAGGAAGGGGGGTGGCGCGGGCGTCAGGGGGCCGGCGGCCAGCTGATCCACGTCTCGGGTACAGGTGCGCCGAGCCGGCGCAGTTCACGCGGGGCGAGCACCCGCGCGTCGAGCAGGGCTCGGGCCGTCATGCGGGCGACCTCGACGGCACCGGCGGGCCGGAAGTGGGTGTTGTCCTGTCGCCCGTCGGGGTAGTTGGGGGACTCCCCGGGCGCCAGCCAGTTGAAGTACGCCTCGGTGCCGTCGGGGCCGAGCTCCTGCCAGCGTTCGAGGGTGCGGGCCTGCAGGTCGAGCAGGGGTACCCGCTCCTCGGCGGCCAGGGCGCGCATCGCGGCCGGGTAGTCGCCGTGGGTGGGCTTGGCGGTGCCGTCCTCGGCGAACCTGCGGCGCTCGACCGGGGTGAGCAGCACGGGCCGGGCGCGCCGGGCGCGGGCCTCGGCGATGTACCGGCGCAGGCAGTCCTGGTAGGTCGTGTACGGGTCGGTGCCGCGCGCCGGGTCGTCCGTCTTCTCGTCGTTGTGACCGAACTGGATCAGCAGGAGGTCGCCCGGGCGGACGCCGGGCAGCAGGGCGGCGAGCAGTCCCTCGTCGATGAAGCTCTTGGAACTGCGGCCGTTCATGGCGTGGTTGGCCACGGTCAGCCCGGGCCCGAGGAAGAACGGCAGGGCCATGCCCCAGCCGGTCTCGGGTGCGGCGTCGGCGTACTTCTGCGCGGCCGTCGAGTCGCCCGCGATGTGCACGGTGCGGGTACGGGGACGGGCGCCGTGCGCCGTCGCGGGGGTGGCGGCGAGGGCCACGGGCAGTGCGGCGAGGGCGGCCGCGGTCTGCCGGCGGGTGAGTGACACGGGTGGTACTGCCTCTCTCTCGGGTGGGTACGCAGGAGGGCAGGGGCGGCGGGGCGGGGCGGGCCGTCCGTACGACGGTCCCGCGCCCGGCCCCGCTGCGGGGTCGGATCAGCCCTTGCTCCGCTCCTTCCACTCCTTCTGGGCTGCGTTGAGCTCGTCGGCCATCTTGTCCAGGAACGCCTTGGCCGTGACCTTGCCGAGCAGCAGCTTCTGGAACTCCGGCTCGTTGTCGGCCTTGCTGATGTTGTTCCAGTCGGGCAGGTAGTACGGCAGCTGCACGATCTTGGTGGAGCCGTCGGTGAGGGCCTTCGCGGCCAGCTCGGTCGGCGCGGCCTCGCTGATCCACGGGTCCTTGGCGGCCTCGGTGTTGGCCGGGATGGCGCCGGCGGACTCGTTCCACTTGCTGTTCGACTCGTGCGAGGCGGCGAACTCGATGAACTTCCAGGCGGCCGTCTTGTTCTTGCTCGCCTTGAACAGGCCGAGCCCGTCGACCGGGTTGGAGACCTGGACGCGGGTGCCGCCGTCGCCGACCGGGTTGGGGATGCCGGCGAACTTGTCCTTGCCGAGGGCCTTCAGGTGGTCCTGGTAGGAGCCGAGGTTGTGGCTCAGCATGCCGATGGTGCCGGTGTCGAACTGGGCGACCATCTTGGTGAAGTCGTTGTTGACGTCGGCGGACGGCGTCGTCTTCTTGTAGAGGGCGGCGTACTTCTCCAGCGCCGCCACGTTCTTGGGGTCGTTGAGGGTGGTCTTGTCGCCGTTCCAGAACTCCGTGATGCCCGACTGCCCGTACGCCGCGTCGACGGCCTGGGCGATGGAGCCGGCGCCGCCGCGGATGGTGTAGCCGAACTTGTTGTTCTTGGCGTCGGTCAGCTTCCCGGCGGCCTCGTAGAACGTGGCCCAGGTGGTGGGCGCTTCGAGCCCGGCCGCCTTGAAGAGGTCGGTGCGGTACCAGAGCGCGCCGTTGTTCGCGGAGGTCGGCACGGTGTACATCTCGTCGCCCCGGCCGGCCGCGTCCTTGACGCTCTCGACCATGCCCTCGACGAGCTTGCCGTTGAGCGAGGAGTCCTTGATGCGGTCGCCCAGCGGTTCCAGGGCCTCCTGCGAGACCATGTTGGCCAGGTAGGCGGTGCCGACACCGCCGACGTCCGGCACCCCGCCGCCCGCGATGGCGGTGTCGTACTTGGACTGCACGTCGGCGATCGGGATCGGCACGTACTTGACCTTGATGTCCGGGTACTTCTTCTCGAAGTCCTGGATGATCTCCTTCCAGACGGCGGTGCGCGGACCGCCGTTGTTGTCCCAGAAGGTGATCTCGCCCTTGCCACTGCCCTCGTCGCCGCTGCCGCTGCCGTCGTCGCCGCACGCGGTCGCCGTCAGGGCGAGCACCGCCGCGAGCGAGACGGCGGCCGCGGCGCGCCCCCGCTGCGTCTTCGAGATGTTCATGATCGGCTCTTCTCTCTCGGTTCTCTCGGTTCGTACGCGTGCATGGGGGGTTCCGGTGGCCGGTGACCCGGCCGGCGGTTACGCGGTGACGTGGAAGCCGGTGAAGCGGGCGGTCCCGGTCGGCCCCGTCCCGGGCGGCGCGGTGGCGAACAGGCCGAGCAGCGCGCCGACCCAGCGCCACGGGGTGGCGGCGAAGACCTGTCCGGAGGGCCGGAACCCCGTCCCGTCCCCGGTGTCGGCCAGGAAGCGGCACCGGGCCCCCGCCGCCACCTCGATCCGCAGCCGCGCCGTCCCCGAGGGCGCCGGCCTGGCGTGCCCGGCGTCGCGCTCGGCGGTGGCGGTCGCCTCGGCGAACCGGTGCACCAGCCGCACCCCGCCGTCCGCCCGCCGTTCGAGGCCGATCCAGGAGTAGGCGTCCCCGAGCACGGCGAACCCCGCCCGCGCCCCGGGCGCCCCGCTGTCGAGGGCGAGGCCCACCTCGGCGGTGAACGTCTCGGCGGGCAGCCGCTGGACCAGTACGTGGGGCAGGAGCCGCAGGTCGTGCGCGTGATCCGCCGGTACGCAGCTCAGCCGCAGCCCGTCCCCCGCGTGCTCGACGGTCCAGCCGGGGCGCGGGTTCGCCGTCCACTGCCACTGCCTGCCGTGGCGGCCGCCCGGGAAACGGTCGTCGCAGGCCGGGGCCTCGACGGGCTGGGCGGGCAGGGCGGGCTTGCGGTGCGTGGCGACGGGTTCGCCGGCGTCGCCGATGACCGGCCAGCCGTCACCGTCCCAGCGCATCGGCTGGAGGTGCACCACGCGCCCGTACGCCCCGCGCTCCTGGAAGTGCAGGAACCAGTCCTCACCGGCCGGGGTGTCCACCCAGGCGCCCTGGTGCGGTCCGTTGACGCTCGTCCGGCCCTGAGCGAGGACGACGCGCTCCTCGTAAGGACCGAAGAAGTCGCGGGAGCGGAACGCGCCCTGCCAGCCCGTCGCGACGCCGCCCGCCGGGGCCAGGATCCAGAACTCGCCGTTCCGGCGGTGCAGCTTGGGGCCCTCCAGGGTGAACCAGCCGGGCAGCGTGTCGGCGTCGATCAGGGTCTTGCCCTCGTCCAGGAGTTCCCGCCCGTCGGGGCTCATCCGGTGTCCGGTGAGCCGGTTCCTGATCCCGGAGCGGGACTTGGCCCAGGCGTGCACGAGGTACGCCTCGCCGGTCTCCTCGTCCCACAGCGGGCACGGGTCGATCAGCCCGCGCCCGGCCTTCACCAGGTGCGGCGCGGTCCACGGGCCCCGGACGTCCTCGGCGCTGATCTGCTGGATGCCGTGGTCGGGGTCGCCCCAGAAGATCCAGAACCGTCCGGCGTGGTGCCGCAGCGCGGGCGCCCACACCCCGCAGTCGTGGCGGGGCACCGCGAATTCGGCGGCGGGTTCCAGGCGGTCCAGGGCGTGCCCGGTCAGCGTCCAGTTGACGAGGTCGCGGGAGTGCAGCAGCGGCAGCCCGGGGGCGCGGCCGAAGCTGGAGGCGGTGAGGTAGAAGTCGTCGCCGACGCGGATCACGTCGGGGTCGGACCAGTCGGCGTTGAGGACCGGGTTGCGGTAGGTGCCGTCGCCGACGTCGGCGGTCCAGGGGGGCCGGGGGCTCACGCGGTCACCGCCCGGCGGACGAGGGCGGCGGCGCCGGCCCGGTCGAGGCGGCCGTCCGCGACGACGGTGACCACGCGGCGTACGACCGTGGCCCCCGCGGGCACGGGCAGCCGTTCGGCGGCGGCGAGCGAGGAGCCGACGCCCGGGTACTCGGTGGTGCGCACGAACCACGGGTCGCGGCGGGTCTCCTCGGTCGCCCCGGCGAAGACCAGCGACCAGCCGTCGCCGCAGAGCGCGACCCAGTCGGCGACCCGCCCGTGCACCGCCTCCTCGCCGTCCGCCGCCGGGCCGAACACGGCGGGCGGGGCCGCCTCCTTGGGGGCGCGCCAGAAGAAGCCGCCGTATCCGGCGCCGGGGCGGCCGTTGGTGGCGGGGCTGCCGATCGACAGGCCGGCCGGGCCGGGGTTGGTGAGCGAGAAGGAGAAGTCGAGCGCCCAGGCGGTGTCCGAGAGGGCGACGGCTGCCACCGTGCGGTGCTCGCGCAGCAGTTCGCCGCCCCCGGCCTCCCAGCCGAGCTCCTCCACGAAGCCGTCCGGATCGCACAGCTTCCAGCCGAGGTGGCGCTGCGTGCCGTGGTTGTCGAGCACGGTGGGCCCCTGGCCCCGGACGAAGGTGCGCCCGCCCCAGAAGTTGTGCCCGGACACGTCCGGGACGGCGACGGAGGCGCCCAGGTGGTGGACGTGGTCGGCGGGGTGCTCCTCGGTGACGGGGGTGCCGGCGAGGGTGGTGACGGGGTGGAGGTAGGGGCGGCCCGCGTCGGCGGGAAGGTGGGTGTAGCGGCCGACGGGGCGGCCGGCGCAGCTGAGCAGGGCGGTGGTCGTCATGGGGAGGTCACCTCGCTGAGCGCCCAGGGGGCGCCGAGTTCGGAGAAGAGGGCGAGGGTTTCGGCGCCGGACGCGACCAGGGCGTCGATGCCGCGCACCACCCGGCGGGTGGCCCCGGAGCCGGGCACGGGGGCGGTGTGCCAGGCGTCGGACGGCAGGGGGCGCGGTTCGGGCGCGGTCCGTACGGCCTCCACGACCTCCATGAAGGCGCCGGTGCGCTCCGGCGGTACGAGGAGCGGGGCGCCCTCGGTCAGGTGGGCGACCAGGTTCTCCAGGAGGTCGGTGCGGCCGTGCACGGTTTCCAGGGGGCCGTGTCCGGCCCGCTGGACGAGGACGCGGTCCTGCTTGTACCAGAAGGTGATCCGGCCGCGGTCGCCGTGGACGACGACGTACGGCTCCCCCGCCTGTTCCGCGCAGAGGGTGACGGCGGCGGTGACGGGCGGCCCGGACGCGGTGGTGACGCGTACGCAGGAGGTGTCGTCGGCCTCGATGTCGTGGGCCCGGAAGAGCTCGGTGTCGATGGCGGTGACGTCCTCGGCGGTGGTCCCGGCGAGTTCGAGGGCGGTGGCGACGGCGTGGGCGAGCGGGTTGGTGAGGACGCCGTCGACCACCTCGGTGTCCCCGATCCGGCGCCGCCCGGCCCAGGGCGCCCGCCGGTAGTAGGCGTCGTCGCGGACCCAGGCGCCCGCCGCCGCGTATCCCCGGACGGTGCCGATGGCTCCGGTGGCGACGAGTTCCCGGATGGCGGGGACGGCGTGCGAGCCGAAGGACTGGAAGCCCACCTGGCAGGCGGTGCCCGCGTCGCGCACCCCGGCGAGGATGCGGTCGAAGTCGGCGCGGGTGGCGGCGGGCGGCTTCTCCAGGAGGAGGTGGACGCCACGCCCGGCGGCGGTCAGGGCGAGGGCGGTGTGGGTCTGGATGGGGGTGCAGATCACCGCGGCGCGGGCCCCGGTGGAGTCCAGGAGGGCGCCGAAGTCGGCGGACTGCTCGGGGGGTTCGTCCGCGAAGGCGTCGAGCTCGGTGGCGTCGAGCGGGGTGAGCTCGCAGATGCCGGCGAGGCGGACGAGGCCCTGGTGCTGGAGGCGGCGGATGTTGGCGAGGTGCCATCGGCCGTGGCCCCGGGCGCCCGCGAGGACGATCGGGACGGGGGTGGCGACGGGGAGCAGCGAGGTCATGTGCGTCACCCCTTCACGGCGCCGGCGCTGAAGCCGGTGATCAGCCACTTCTGGATGAAGGCGAAGACGATCACCACGGGCACCGCGGCGATCACCCCGCCCGCGGCGAGCGCGCCCAGGTCGACGCTGTCCGCGCCGATGAGGGTGTTCAGGCCGACCGGGATCGTCTGCTTGTCCTGCTCGCTGAGGAACATCAGGGCGAACAGGAAGTGGTTCCAGCTGTGCACGAAGGCGAAGGAGCCGACGGCGATCAGCCCGGGGCGCAGCAGCGGCAGCACGACCGCGCAGAAGGCCCGGAAGCGCGAGCAGCCGTCCACCCAGGCGGCCTCCTCCAGCGACGGGGGCACGTTCTTGATGAATCCGCTGATCAGGATGATGGAGAGCGGCAGTTGGAAGACCGTCTCGGCGATGACCACGCTCCCCAGGGAGTTGATCATCTGGAGGTTCTTGAAGATCTCGAAGAGCGGGACGAGCATCAGCGCGCCGGGGATGAACTGCGAGCAGAGCAGCGCCAGCATGAAGCCGTTCTTGATTTTGAAGTCGAACCGGGCGAGTGCGTAGCCGCCGGCCAGTGCGACGAGGGTCGTGGCGATCAGGGTGCAGACGCCGACGATCATGCTGTTCTGGAAGAAGACGGCGAAGCTGCGCTCGTTCCAGACCTTGGAGAAGTGCTCCCCGGTCATCGGCCACGGCACCAGCGAGGTGGAGCCCGCGGGCCGTACGGCGAAGAGGAACATCCAGTAGAACGGGACGAGCGTGAAGACCAGGTAGATGCCCAGGGGTACGTAGATCTGCCAGCGCGGTACGTCGTCGAAGGCGCGTTCGCGTCCTGACCTGCGGCGGGGCGCGGCGGGCGGCGGGCCCTCGGGGGCGGTCGGCCGTGCGGCACGGGTGCCGTTCTTCTCGGCGAGTGCGGCAGTCACTTGTGGTCGCCTCCGAACTTGCTCAGGCGCAGATAGACGATCGAGCAGAAGAGGAGGATCACGAAGGCGACGGTGGTGAGCGCGGAGGCGTAGCCGAAGTCGTGGCCCTCGATGCCGGTGTTGGCGACGTAGAGCGGCAGGGTGGTGGTCTCGCCGGCCGGTCCGCCGCCGGTGAGCGTGTAGAGCAGGTCGACGTTGTTGAACTCCCAGACCCCGCGCAGCAGCGTGGACAGGATGATCGCGTCCCGCAGGTGGGGCAGGGTGATGTGGAAGAACTGCCGCAGCCGTCCGGCGCCGTCCACGGCGGCCGCCTCGTACAGCTCCTTGGACACCGACTGGAGGTCGGCGAGGATGAGGATGGCGAAGAAGGGGACCCCGCGCCAGAGTTCGGCGACGGTCGCGGCCCAGAAGACGGTGCCGGTGTCGGAGAGCACCGAGGTGCCGTAGTCGCCGATCCCGGCGTCCGCGAGGTAGCGGCTGAAGCCGGTCGAGGAGTTGTAGAGCAGGATCCAGATGGTGCTGGTCAGCACCCCGGAGACGGCCCACGGCGAGAAGACCATGGCGCGGGAGATGCCCCGGCCGATGAAGGTCTGGTTGACGATCAGGGCCAGCGCGAGCCCCAGCGTGAGCTGGAGCGCGACCTGCACGATCACCCACTGGGCGCTGAAGCCGAGGGTCGTCCAGAACTGGTCGTCCTCGGTGAAGATCCGGGTGAAGTTGTCCAGGCCCGCGAAGCCGTTCCGCCACGGCTTGGTGACGTTGTAGTTCTGCAGGCTGTAGTAGAAGACGCTGACCACCGGATAGGCGATGAAGCCGAGCATCAGCAGCCCCGCGGGGGCGATCAGCAGATACGGCAGCCGGCGGGGGCTCGCGGAGCGGCGCCGGGGCACCTTGGGCGGTGTGGCCGCGGCGGAGGCTTGGGCCATGACACGTCTCCGTTCTCTCTGTACGGGGGTGCGGGTGGTGCGGCGTTCCTTCGTGCGGTGGTACGCGGCGGAGCCGGTGGTGCGTGTAGTACGCAAGCGCTTCCCGCATGCTGTTCGAGATACCGAACAAGGGGGCGCCGGAATTTCCGAGGGGCCGTTCAGCCGGCGTACGGGTCGGGCACTTCTCCCGGCCGGGCCAGGAAGGCGAAGTCGCAGCCGGTGTCGGCCTGGGTGATCTGGTCCTGGTAGAGCGCCTGGTAGCCGCGCTCGTAGCGGACCGGCGGCGGGGTCCACTCGGCGCGGCGGCGCGCCAGTTCCTCGTCGGGCACGTCGAGGTTCAGCAGCCGCGCCCCGACGTCCAGGGTGACGAGGTCCCCGGTGCGGACGAGGGCGAGAGGCCCGCCGACGTACGACTCGGGCGCGATGTGCAGCACGCACGCCCCGTAACTGGTGCCGCTCATCCGGGCGTCGGAGAGCCGGACCATGTCCCGTACACCCTGCTTGAGCAGGTAGTCGGGGATCGGGAGCATGCCGTACTCGGGCATCCCGGGACCGCCCTTGGGGCCCGCGTTGCGCAGCACCAGCACGTGGTCGGGGGTGAGCGCGAGCGCCGGGTCGTTGATGGTGCGCTGCATCTCCCGGTAGTCCTCGAAGACGACCGCGGGTCCGGTGTGGCGCAGCAGGTGCGGTTCGGCGGCGATGTGCTTGATGACGGCGCCGTCCGGGCAGAGGTTGCCGCGCAGCACCGCCACGCCGCCCTCGTCGGCGAGAGGGTTGGAGCGCTCCCGTATGACGTCGTCGTTGTGCACGAGCGCGCCGTCGAGCTGTGCGCGCAGGGTGTCGTGGGCGACCGTGGGGCGGTCCAGGTGCAGGACGTCGGTCAGCCGGGCCAGGAAGCCGGGGAGCCCGCCGGCGAAGTGGAAGTCCTCCATCAGGTACTTCCCGCCGGGGCGCAGATTGGCGAGGACCGGGACGGTGCGGGCGATGCGGTCGAAGTCGTCCAGGGTGAGCTTGATCCCGGAGCGGCCGGCCATCGCGATGAGGTGGATGACGGCGTTGGTGGACCCGCCGAGCGCGAGGACGGTCGCGACGGCGTCCTCGTACGCCTCGGCCGTGAGGATCTGCGACAGCTTCCGCTGCTGCCACACCAGTTCGACGATCCGCAGCCCGGAGGCGGCGGCCATCCGGTCGTGGCCGGAGTCGACGGCGGGGATGGAGGAGGCGCCGGGGACGGTGACGCCGAGGGCTTCGGCGGCGGCGGTGAGGGTGGAGGCGGTGCCCATGGTCATGCAGTGGCCGGGCGAGCGGGCGAGGCCGTTCTCCAGCTCGCCCATCTCGCAGTCGCCGATGAGCCCGGCGCGCTTGTCGTCCCAGTACTTCCACATGTCGGTGCCGGAGCCCAGGACCTCGTTGCGCCAGTGCCCCGGCAGCATCGGCCCGGCCGGTACGAAGACGGCCGGCAGGTCCACGGACGCGGCGCCCATCAGCAGCGCCGGGGTGGACTTGTCGCAGCCGCCGAGCAGCACCGCCCCGTCGACCGGGTAGGAGCGCAGCAGCTCCTCGGTCTCCATCGCCAGCATGTTCCGGTACAGCATCGGGGTCGGCTTCTGGAAGGTCTCCGAGAGCGTGGAGACCGGGAACTCCAGCGGGAAGCCGCCCGCCTGCCAGACCCCGCGCTTCACGGCCTGCGCCCGGTCGCGCAGGTGGACGTGGCAGGGGTTGATGTCCGACCAGGTGTTGAGGATCGCCACGACCGGCTTGTCCAGGTGCTCCTCGGGGAGGTAGCCGAGCTGGCGGGTGCGGGCGCGGTGGCTGAACGAGCGGAGCCCGTCGGTGCCGTACCACTGGTGGCTGCGCAGTTCCTCGGGCGCGATGCGGGCGGTCATATGGACCACCCGGCGATCTGGTCGGCGACCTCGGCGCGCTGCGCCTCGGGCAGCACCCGGCTGGGCGGGCGCACCGCGCGGTCGCACAGCCCGAGGGCGGCCAGGGCCTCCTTGACGACGGTCACGTTGTTGGCGGACTGCCGGTCCGCGCGCAGCTCCTCGAAGCGGCGGATCTGCTCCCAGACCTTCATGGCCCCCGGGTGGTCGCCGGCCCGCAGCGCCTCCAGCATGGCCAGCGAGACGCCGGGCGCCACGTTGACGAGCCCGGAGGTGAAGCCGGTGGCGCCCGCGGAGAAGTAGGCCGGGGCGTACAGCTCGGCGAGCCCGGCGACCCAGACGAAGCGGTCGAGACCGGCGTCGCGGGCGAAGGCGGCGAAGCGGGCCGCGTCCGGCACCGCGTACTTGACGCCGATGACGTTGGGGCAGCTGTCGGCGAGCACGGCCAGGCACTCCCCGTCGAGGTGCGGGTTGCGGATGTAGGGCACGACCCCGAGCCCGGGCACGGCCTCGGCGATGGCCCGGTGGTAGTCGATCCAGCCGTCCTGCGAGACGTACGGGTGGACGGGCTGGTGGACCATCACCATCTCGGCCCCGGCGTCCCGGGCGTGCTCGGCGGCGGCGACGGCGGTCGGCACGTCGTGCCCGACGCCGACCAGGACCGTGGCCCGGCCGCCGGCCTCCTCGACGGTCAGCTCGGTGACGGTGCGCCGCTCCTCGGGGGTGAGCGCGTAGAACTCCCCGGTGTTGCCGTTCGGGGTGACGATGCGCACGCCGCCGTCGAGCAGTCTCCGCAGCAGGGCGCGGTGCGCCGTCGTGTCGATGGACCCGTCCCCGGCGAACGGGGTCACCGGGATCGCCACGACATCTGCGAGGGCCGCCTTCAGCGGGGTGAGGTCCATGCGGACTGGCCTTTCTTCGGTGTTCCGGTTCACGCCGTGCCGCCCCCGTCCTCGTCGTCGGGGAAGGCGCGGCGGACGAACGACGCGATGTGGTCGTGCAGGGCCCCGGCCGCCGCGTCCGCGTCGTCGGCGAGCGCGAGCCGCAGGATCTCCCGGTGCTCGGCCGCCTCCCGCTCCCAGGACGGGATCGCCGACCAGGCGACCGTGGAGACCAGCGCCGCCTGGTCGCGGACCTCGTCCAGCATCCGGGCGAGCAGCGGGTTGCCGCAGGGCAGGTAGAGCGCCCGGTGGAAGTCCCGGTTGGCGAGCGACCTGTCCGCCTTGTCGCCCGCCGAGTCCGCCCGCTCCAGGGCCTCCTGCGCCGCGTCGAGCGACGCCTTGCGGGTGATCGAGCGGCGCAGCGCCTCCGGTTCGAGCAGCAGCCGTACGTCGTAGACCTCGCGGGCCATGGCCGCGTCGACCAGCCGGACGGTGGCGCCCTTGTACTGGCTCATGACGACGAGTCCGGTGCCGGCGAGGGTCTTCAGCGCCTCGCGGACGGGGGTCTTGGAGACCCCGAACTGCGCGGCGAGCTCGGTCTCCACGAGCGCCTGCCCCGGCCTCAGTTGTGCCGTGAGGATCGCGTGCTTGATCGCCTCCAGCACGTACTGGGTGCGGGACGGAATCGGGGTGGGCGCAAAGGTCATGGGTGAAGGGCTCTCACATCTCGCGTATCGCGTCTCATATATGACGTACGGAGTACGACGCGATGAAGCTAGGGCCGCCGCGAATGTTTCGTCAACGCTTCTGACGAAAGAACTTCGCCGGACCGGGACATGTGCCGTACACGGATTCCGGTTCCCCGCAGGGGAGTTCCAGGGGGTAGGGCATCTGCCCGATGCCGCGCCCGGGCCTCAGCCGCCAGCCTGACCGCAGGACGAACGCGCAGGTCGGAAAGGTGCGGTGGGTGTGATGGCGGTGGGTCGGGTGCTGCGGAACCGGACGGCGGGGGTGTTCCTCGCGGCGGTCGTGGTCTCAGGATTCGGCAGTTCGGCGATGCGGCTGGCGGCCGGGATCTGGGTCAAGTCGCTGACGGGCTCGGACGCGCTGGCGGCGCTCGCGCTGTTCGCGGTCTGGCTGCCGGTCCTGTTCGGCCCGCTGCTCGGCGCGGTGGCGGACCGCCTGCCGCGCAAGCCGCTGCTCGTGGGCACGAACGTCGTCCTGGCGGCCATGATGGCCATGCTCGCGGCGGTGGGCGCGGAGGGCCGTGTCCGGCTGCTGTTCGCGGTGTTCGTGCTGTACGGGTGCCTCTCGGTGCTGATGGACTCGGCGGAGTCGGCCGTGGTGGCGGGAGCGGTCCCGGCCGAGCTGCTGGGCGACTTCAACGGCCTGCGGATGATGGCGAACGAGAGCATGAAACTGGTCGCCCCGCTGACCGGCGCCGGGCTCTACGCCCGCTTCGGGGGCGACGCGGTGGCGCTCCTGGACGCGGTCTGCTTCGCCCTGGCGGCCGGTCTCTACGCGCTGCTGCGGATACGGCGGACGGCCCGGGCCGCACCGATGGGACCGGGCGGCTGGTCGGCCGGACTGCGGCAGCTGTGGGGGTCGCCGGTGCTGCGCCCCCTGGTCCTCGCCGCCTCGGCCACGATGCTGTGCGCCGGGCTCAACGGGGCGACGCTGTACGCCGTCGTGGACGACGTCCTCGGCCACTCCCCCGCGTACGCGGGTGTGCTGTCGGTCGCCCAGGGGCTCGGGTCCGTCGCGGTCGGGCTGTGCGCGGGCGCGCTGATGCGCCGGCTGCCGGAGCGGGTGTTCGCGGCGGCCGGGATCGCGGTGTTCGGGGTCGCGGTGGCGCTGCGGGCCGTACCGTCCGACGCGACGGCGCTCGCCGCGTGCGCGCTGATCGGGGTGGGCCTGCCGTGCGTGCTGATCGTCGCGCTGACGGCGGTGCAGCGGGAGACCCCGGACGCGGTCCTGGGCCGGACGGCCGCGACCGCCGACACGCTGATCATGTCGCCGAACGCGGTGGCGCTGGGGATCGGCGCGGGGCTGGTGGCGCGGGTGGACGTCCAGGTGCTGCTGCCGCTGGTGGGCGCGGGGGCGGTCCTGACGGCGGGGCTGCTGTTGGCGGTGGGCCGCCGGGAGCGGGTGGCTCCCGGCGGCCCGGCGGTCTCGGCCTCAGCCGAGGCGTGAGAGCGCCCCCGCGACCGTTGCCAGGTCCGGGTCCGACGCCAGGCCCGCGTGGTACAGGCGGAGTTGGTTCGCGCCGAGCGAGGCGGCGTGCGCGGCGTCCCGTTCCAGCGTGTCCGGGCTGCCGCCCATGCCGCGCACCACGGTGAGGTTGGCGGCGACGACCGCGTCGCCCGCCCGCCCGGCGAACGGCCCGAGCACCGCATCCCGCGCCGCGTCCGCCCCGGTGCACGGCAGCACCACGCCGTCCGCCACGGACAGGATGTGCCCGGGGTCGACGCCCGCGTTGGCCCCGCAGCGGTACGGGGCGGGGTCGGCGTGCAGCAGCACCTGGAACCCGGGCGCGGCCGCGGCCCGCACCGCGCCGGTCACCGCTTCCTGGAGGCTCCGGGCCACCTCGGTGCGCCACCGCAGCGTCGCCTCCGCGAGGTCGGCGCCGAGCAGCTTTCCCACGGCTGCCCAGCCCGCGTCCGGCGATCCGGACCCGGACCAGACCGGTGCCAGCGCGTGGCGCACGGCCGCGCGCAGCTCCTCGGGATCGAGGCCCTGTCCCGCGTAACCGGCCCGGCAGACCGCGCAGAAGCAGAGCGACATCAGGTACTGCGCCGCGTCGCCGAGCCCGACACCCGCCACCTTGTCGTGGGCGTGGAGGTGGGCGAAGCCGTACCAGCCGCACGACTCCAGCTCGGTGCCCCGCGCCCCGCCGCGCACCGCCGCCTCCGCCGCCAGGTCCACCAGGTAGGCGCGGACCTCGGGGCGTGCGATGCAGGGCGCCCACGGATAGCGGTCCCCGTAGGCGTTGACCACCGAGGTGTCCGGATGCTCGGCGCCCAGGCGGGAGCTGTGCGCGAGGACCACCCAGCTGTGCACGTCGAGCCCGGCGCCGGCCAGCGCGTCGGCGGCCTCGGCGAAGGGGTCGTCGGACGCGCTCCACGTCTGCCGGTACGGGCGCAGCGCCCGGCCCGCCCAGCGGCCCTCGTCCGGTGGGTACTGGACCGCCGCGTACTCGGCCGTGACGATGCGGTGGCCGGGGTGGCGGGGGGTCAGCGCCCGGGTCGAGTGGTAGGCGGCGGCGAGCGTCACCTGCTGGACGCCGAGGTCCGCGATGCGGGCGGGGGCGTCCGGGTCGCCGACGACGTCCCAGGGGTAGAGGAAGGCGGACGTCCTCATCCGCGCCCCTCCAGCAGGGCGCGGCCGGCGGCGATGATCTCCGTCAGCTCCTTGATGTGGGCGGCGGGCGGTTCGGTGAGCGGGCTGCGCACCGGACCGACGTCCAGGCCGTGCATCCGTACGCCTGCCTTGACCAGCGAGACGGCGTAACCCCGGCCTTGGGCCCGGAGTTCGACGAGCGGCCGGTAGAAGGAGTCGAGCAGCGCGTTGACCAGGGCGTCGTCGCCGGAGTCCAGGGCGCGGTAGAAGGCGAGCGCGATGTCCGGGGCGAAGGCGAAGACGGCCGAGGAGTAGAGCGTGACGCCGATGCCCCGGTAGGCGAGGCCGGTGAGTTCGGCGGTGGGCAGCCCGTTGAAGTAGAGGAAGTCCCGCCCGGGCAGCCCGGTGCGCACCGCGCTCACGATGCGCTGCATGAGGTCCAGGTCCCCGTAGCCGTCCTTCAGGCCGATGATCCCGGGGGTCTGTGCCAGGGCGAGCACGGTCTCCGGGGTGAAGACGGCGTTGTCGCGCTGGTAGACGATGGTCTCCAGGCCGGTCGCCCCGGCCAGCGCCGTGTAGTGGGCCAGCAGGCCTTCCTGGTCCGCGTGGACCAGGTACGGGGGCATGGCGAGCAGCCCGTCCGCACCGGCATCCTCGGCGAGCCGGGCGAACTGGACGGCCAGCGCCGTGCCGTACCCGGCGCCCGCGACGACCGGCACCTGCCCGGCGGTCTCCTCCACCGCGGCGGCGACGACGCTCCGGAACTCCTCCGGGGTCAGGGCGTGGAACTCCCCGGTGCCGCAGCACGCGAAGACGGCCGCCGCGCCCGCGTCGATGCCCTGGCGGACGTGCGTCCGGAAGACGTCCAGGTCGACGGCGCCGGTCGCGTCGTACGCGGTGACGGGGAAGAAGAGCGGCCCGGCAACGGCGGTGAGCCGGGCGGCAAGCGGGTCTGAGCTCACGGGCGCCTCCTGAGGCGTGCGCATCTCTGATTAGTGTCCATATTTATGAACGATGCCTAAGCTAGGCCCGGCGGGGCTCCGGGGTCAAGGCGACGACGCCCCGGTCCGGGCCCACCCTCCACCGGTTCCCTTGACGCCCACAGACCCCCCGCATACCTTGTCCACGCATGTGAACCTGATCCAAGAGGAGACCCCGCATGCCCGCCGAAAAGCCCCGCACCGTCCTGCTCACCGGCGCCGCCGGCGGCCTCGGCACGCTGATGCGCGAGCTGCTGCCCGCCCACGGCTACACGCTGCGCCTGTTCGACATGGTGCCGATCGAGGGCGAGCCGGACGCGGTCACCGCCGACCTCGGCGACCGGGAGGCGCTGCGCGCGGCCGTGACCGGGGTCGACGCGATCATCCACCTCGCGGGCATCTCCCTGGAAGCCTCCTTCGACAAGATCCTCAGGGCGAACATCGAGGGCACGTACAACCTGTACGAGGCCGCGCGGGAGGCCGGCGTCCGGCGCGTCGTGTTCGCCTCGTCCAACCACGCGGTGGGCTTCACCCCGCGCCCGCTCCCCGGCGATCCGCTGATCCCGGTGGAGACCCCGCGCCGCCCCGACACCTTCTACGGCCTCTCCAAGTCGTTCGGCGAGGACCTCGCCCAGCTGTACTGGGACCTGCACGGCGTCGAGACGGTCTCCGTCCGCATCGGCTCCTGCTTCCCGGAGCCGACGTCCGTACGGATGCTCTCGGTGTGGATGAGCCCGGCGGACGGGGCCCGGCTCTTCGACGCCGCGCTCACCGCCAGGAGCGTCGGGCACACCGTCGTGTACGGGTCCTCGGACAACACCCGGCTGTGGTGGGACCTCACCTCGGCCCGCGCGCTCGGCTACGAGCCGCAGGACGACTCGGAGCCGTACGCCGCGAAGCTCGTCGCGGAACACGGCGAACTGGACCCGGCCAACCCGGACCACGCCCACCTCGGCGGCCACTTCTGCACCAACCCGCCGGTCTGGCCGCACTGAGCGGGGCCCGGAACGGGGCGTTCCACCGTACGGGCGAAGCTGCCGAAAGGTAAGGGAACGGCAAAGCCGGGTCGTTCGTTCATCCGGACATGACCGCTATGACACCCGGCTCGAACCTCCCGCTCACCGCCCTCCGCGTGGCGGTGGACGTCGCCGCGCCCGTGCGGCTCGACGTCTCGGGCCTGCTGCTCACCGCCGACGGCAAGGTGCGCTCCGACGACGACTTCATCTTCTACAACCAGCCCACCGGCTCCGGCGTGAGCTACCGCTCAGGCGGCGGGAGCGCGCCGGACGCCGTCGTCGTGGACACCGCGTCGGTGCCCGCCGCCATCGAGAAGATCGTCGTCACGGCGAGCCCGGACGAGGCCGGCCGGACCTTCCAGGGCGTCGAGCCGACCGCCACCGTGCGCAACGCGGACGACGGCGCCGTGATCGCGTCCTTCACCCCGCCCCGGCTGGGCGCCGAGACCGCGCTCGTGATCATGGAGGTCTACCGGCGCGGCGGCGCCTGGAAGGTCCGCGCGGTCGGCCAGGGCTATGCGAACGGCCTGGCCGGCATCGCCACGGACTTCGGCGTCACGGTCGAGGAGCCCGCCGCCCCCGCCGCCCCGGCGGTCACCACCCCCGCACCCCCGCCGCCGGTCGCCGCCCCGGCACCGGTCGCCGCCCCCGCTCCCCCGACCGCCCCCGCGGCGCCGCCCGCGCCCGGCCGGATCAACCTGGACAAGGGCCGGGTCAGCCTCCGGAAGAACGAGACGGTCTCGCTGGTCAAGGCGGGGCGCCCGCTGCTCTCCCGGGTCAAGATGGGCCTCGGCTGGGAGCCGGCCTTCCGGGGCAAGGACATCGACCTGGACGCCTCGGTCATCGCGTACGGGCCCCAGCGCAACCACCTGGACAGCTGCTACTTCGGCAAGCTGTCCATCCTGAACGGCGCGATCAAGCACTCCGGGGACAACCTCACCGGTGAGGGCGCGGGGGACGACGAGGTGATCGTCGTCGACCTGGGGCAGATCCCCGCCGAGGCGACCGGTCTGGTGTTCACGGTCAACTCGTTCACGGGTCAGAAGTTCACCGAGGTCGCCAAGGCGTACTGCCGACTGGTGGACGCCGCCACCGACGAGGAGCTGGTCCGCTTCGATCTGACCGGGGCCGAGCCGCAGACCGGCGTGATCATGGCCAAGCTGATCAAACAGTTCTCCGGCGAGTGGGAGATGACCGCGGTGGGCGACTTCGTGAAGTCGCGGACCGTCCGGGGCATGGTCAAACCGGCCGCCCAGGCGCTGTAGGCCCTACAGGGCCCCGGGCATGACTGAGGGGCCGTCCGCGCGGCTGGCGGACGGCCCCTGTGCGGCCTCAGAGCTTGGTGAGCTTGGAGTACGGGCTCATGATGCGGCCCTGGCGGCCCGCGAAGTCGATGAGCACCGCGTCGTTGTCGCCCTCGACGGCGAGGACGCGCCCGAGACCGAACTGGTCGTGCGAGACCCGGTCACCCACGTCGAACAACTCGACCGGTGGGGTCGCCTGGGCCGGGCGGTTGAAGGGACTGGACGGCAGGTGGCGGCGGGAGCCGGCTGACTGTTTCATTAAGTCGAGTATGCGCCCCCGAAGGGCCCGACGCCATGCCCCGCTGTTAACGGTTGGGCTGCCGCTTCCACGGACCGGTGATCGCGACCATGATCCCCGGGGTCTGGATGTTGGCGAACAGGGTCCGCCCGTCCGGCGAGAACGTGACCCCGGTGAACTCGCTGTACTCCGGCTCCTCGGCGCTGCCGATGTTCAGTTCGTTGCGCGCGATCGGGTACGTGCGGCCGCTCTCGGTGGCCCCGAAGAGGTGCTGGACACCCTCGCCGTCCTCGGCGATGACCAGGCCGCCGTACGGCGAGACGGTGATGTTGTCCGGTCCGTCGAACGCGCCGTCCTTCGACGGGTCCGGGTTGACGCCGAGGAGGACCTTCAGGGTCAGCGTGCGGCGCTTCGGGTCGTAGAACCAGACCTGGCCGTCGTGCTGGACGGGGCTCTCGTCACGGGCGAAGGAGGACACGATGTACGCGCCGCCATCGGCCCACCACATGCCCTCCAGCTTGCGGGCGCGGGTGACCGTGCCGTCCGCGAACTGCTTGCGCACCGAGACGGACTTGGCGTCGCGGTCCGGCACGTCCACCCAGTCCACGCCGTACACGGTGCCGGTCTTCGTGGCCCGCGAGAGGTCGTCCACGAACTTGCCCGACTTGTCGAAGCACTTGAACGCCTGGAGCACGCCCGCGTCGTCGGCGAGGGTGCGCAGCTTGCCCCGGCCGTGCCGGAAGCCGTGCGGCGGCACCCAGCGGTAGAGCAGGCCGTTGGGGCCCGCAGCGTCCTCGGTGAGGTAGGCGTGGCCCTGCTTGGGGTCGATGACGACCGCCTCGTGCGCGTACCGGCCGAACGCCTTGATCGGGCGCGGCGAGCGGTTGGCGCGCCGGTCGTACGGGTCGACCTCGAAGACGTAGCCGTGGTCCTTCAGGAGACCGTTCTTGCCGGCCTTGTCCTCGGTCTCCTCGCAGGTGAGCCAGGTGCTCCACGGGGTGGCGCCGCCCGCGCAGTTGGTGGAGGTGCCGGCGATGCCGACCCACTCGGCGGTGCGGCCGTCGCGGCGGGTCTCCACGACGGTGCAGCCGCCGGCCGCGACCGGGTCGTAGACCAGGCCGTCGGTGAGGGGGACGGGGTGCTCCCAGCCCTCCCGGGTGCCGGCCAGCTCGTGGTTGTTGACCAGGAGGGTCACCCCGCGCGGGCCCTCGAAGGCGGCCGTGCCGTCGTGGTTGGACGGCGTGTACTCGCCGCTGTCCAGCCTGGTGACGCCGCAGTGCGTGATGATCCGGTACGAGAATCCGGCGGGCAGCGCGAGTATGCCCTTCGGGTCGGAGCGCAGCGGGCCGTACCCGGGACCGTGGTCATGGCCGTGGTCGTGGCCGTGACCGTCGTGCCCGTGTCCGTGGCCGTGGTCGTCGTGGCCGTGACCGTGGGAGTCCCCGGCGGCGAGGGCGCCGGGCGCGGTGGCCAGCGCGGCGACGGTTCCGGTGAGGGCGATGCCCGCGCCGGTGAGGGCGGACTGTCTGCTGAATTCCCTGCGCGTGAAGGCCATCACGTACTCCTGGTGCTGCGGGGGCGTGCTGTTGACGGCCCTCACCGTTCCGCCCGTTCCCCAACACCAGTTGAACCGGCGACGACTTCGGGGCGACCCGTTCGGTGAACTTCGGCCGCCCCTCACACCGTCGCGGTACGCCCGCTCAGTCGGCCGATCCGGCGCGCGAGCGCGCCTTGAACGCGGCCTTGCGGGCGTCCTTGGCCTGCTTCTTGTCGCTGTGCAGCCGCCCCATCGCCTCCAGGACGTCCGCCGTCGCCGGGTGGTCGACGCGCCACGCCTCCTCGAAGAAGCCGCTGTGCTGGCCGGACAGGCCCTCGACCAGGCCCTGGAGCTCTTCGAGGTCGCCGGCGGCCTCCAGCTGGGCCGCGATCGTGTCGATGGCGAGCCAGAAGATCATCTCTTCCGAGGGCGCCGGGACGCCCTCCGCGCCGCGCTCGGCGAGCCAGACCCGGGCCAGGCCGCCGAGTTCCGGATCGCCCAGGACCGCGCGCACGGCGGGCTCCGCCTCGGCGCCGACCAGGGCGAGCGCCTGCTGGCAGTGCAGCCGGCGCAGCGGACCCAGCTCGTCGGTGCCCCGTGCCGCGTCCAGGAGTTCGGCGGCGGCGCCGTCCTGACCCCGGCGGGTGAGCCACAGCTGGATCTCGGCGCGCGCGGCGGCCTCCGGGTAATGGGCGACGCCGCCGAGGAGCGCGTCGGCGCCCTTGTCCGCGAGGTCACCGATCGCCGGGGCGTCCACCCCGGCGTCCAGCATGCGGGCGCGGATGCCGTAGAGGCCGAGCGGGGTCAGCCGGACCATGCCGTAGCGGGTGACGTCCTCCTCGTCGCCCGGGGACAGGGCGTCCTCGCCCTCCTCGACGAGCAGCGCCTCGTCCACCGGCTGGTACTCGACGATGCCGATCGGTTCGAGGACCCGGAACTGGTCGTCCAGCCGCATCATCGCGTCCGAGACCTGCTCCAGCACGTCGTCGGTGGGCTCGCCCATGTCGTCGGGGACGATCATCGAGGCGGCGAGCGCGGGCAGCGGCACGGGCGCCCCGTCCGCCCCTTCGCCGACGGTGAGCAGGTAGAGGTTGCCGAGGACCCCGTCCAGGAACTCCGTCTCGGTCTCCGGGTCCCAGTCGAGCGCGTCGAAGTCGACCGAGCCGTCCTCGCCGATGAGGTCCGCGAAGTCGTCGAAGGCGGGCGCGGTGGCGTCGGCGTACGCGGCCTCCAGGCCGTCGAGCCAGATCGCGAGGACGTCCGCCGGTGAACCGCCGGTCAGCAGCGCCAGGTTCTCGCCGGGCGTGACGGTCCCGGCCGGCTCCTCGTCGCCGGCCCCGGGCTCGTCGTCCTCGCCGAAGCCGTCCTCCCCGCCGAAGCCGTCGTCCGGGTCGCCCGTCTCGTCGGCGGGGTCCTCGATGTCGACGAGACCGGTGTCCACGGCGAGCCGCCACGCCTCGCTGGCCTCGGCCGCGCCGTCCTCGTCCGGGGTGAGGCCGAGGAGTTCGGCGGCGGCGGGCAGCTGCGCGTCGACCAGTTCGCCACCGGCGCCGACCCTGGTGTCCGGGCCGGCCCAGCGGGCGAGCCGGGCGGCACGGGCGAGCAGCGGCGCGGCCAGCGCGTCCCGTGCCAGCTCGGCCTCGGTGTGCAGCCGGACCGGCGGCAGGGTCGGGCGCTCTGCGGACATCAGGGGGTCTCCTCGGAACGTACGGGGGTGTCGGTCGCCGGGCCGGATACGGGCCGGGGCTCAGAACGTGTCCCGCGCCGCCCGGCGTGGGGCCGCGTTTCCGGAACACGCCCCAAGCCTAGACGCATTTCGCCGTGCGCCGACCGGAATGCGGGCAGGGACCCACGTGCCCGGGACCGCCCCGCTCCATGCCGGGGTGCCCGTGCCAGAATCCGGGGCGTGCATCTGCGTATCGCCACCCGCTCCGACCTGCCCGCCGTGCTCGCGCTGCTCGCCGACGAGGACGCGGTGACCGACCCCGCCTCGATCGTCGTGGGCGAGGCGTACGAGAAGGCGTTCGCCGACATCACGGCCGACGCGCGCAACGAGATCCTGGTGCTGGAGGCGGACGGGGCGGTGGTGGGCTGTCTTCAGGCCACGTACATCCCCGGGCTCGGCAAGGGCGGCGCCGAGCGGGCGCTGATCGAGGCGGTGCGGGTCAGGGCGGACCGCCGGGGCGGCGGCCTCGGACGACGGCTGATGGAGCTCGCGGTCGAGCGGGCCCGGCTGCGCGGCTGCGCGCTGGTGCAGCTCACCAGCAACCGGAGCCGGACGGACGCGCACCGCTTCTACACCTCGCTGGGGTTCACCGCGAGCCACGAGGGTTTCAAGCTCTTCCTCTGAGCGCACCCTGAGCCCTCGGGACGCCCGGAAGTCCCGACCCCGGGCGATGCTTGAGCGTTGCTTCACCTTCACCCGCAGCAGATCTAAGTGGACCTTCACGGTCCGGCGGGCCGAGACTGCCGATATGACGCCTTCCGCTTCCGCCCGCCCGCGCCCCTTCGGCCGCGCCCTCTGTGCCATGATCACGCCGTTCACCGCCGACGGCGCCCTCGACCGGGAGGCCGCGGCCGCGCACGCCGCGGCGCTGGTCGCGGGCGGCTGCGACGGGCTGGTGCTGAGCGGCACGACCGGTGAGTCCCCGACCACCTCCGATGCCGAGAAGGCGGAGCTGGTGCGCGCGGTGCGCGAGGCGGTCGGCCCGGGCGTGCCGCTGGTGGCGGGCGTCGGCACCGCGGACACCCGGCACACGATCGAGCTGGCGCACCAGGCGGAACGGGCGGGCGCGGACGGGCTCCTGGTGGTGACCCCGTACTACAGCAGGCCCCCGCAGGCGGCCGTGGAGGCGCACTTCCGGCGGATCGCGGACGCGGTGGGCCTGCCGGTGATGCTGTACGACATCCCCGGTCGCACCGGCACCCGCATCGAGCCGGAGACGATGCTCGGGCTCGCGGAGCACCCGCGCATCGTGGCCGTGAAGGACTGCTCGCAGGACCTGCTGACGGCGACCCGGGTGATCGCGGCCGGCGGCCTCGCGTACTACTCGGGCTGCGAGGAGCTGAATCTGCCGTTGTACGCGGTGGGCGGCGCCGGGTACGTGAGCACGGTCGCCAATGTGGTGCCGGGCCGGATGCGGGCGGTGCTGGACGCGTTCGACGCCGGGGACACCGCCGGGGCCGCCCGGCTCAACGCGCGGCTCGCCCCGCTGACCGCGCTGATGATGGCGTCCGGGCTGCCGGGCACGGTGACCGCGAAGGCGCTGCTGGCGGCGGGCCCGGTGCGCGAACCGCTGCAGCCCGCCGGGCGCGAGGCGTCCGACGGGCTGCGTGCGGCGTACGAGGAACTCCTCGTCCCTGCTTAGTCGTTGCTGTGCAGGACGTCGTTGAGGCCGTCCCAGACCGCGTTGTTCGGGCGGGCCTCGACGGCTCCGGTGACCGAGTTGCGGCGGAAGAGGATGTTCGAGGCGCCGGAGAGCTCGCGGGCCTTGACCACCTGGCCGTCCGGCATGGTGACCCGGGTGCCGGCGGTGACGTACAGACCGGCCTCGACGACGCACTCGTCGCCGAGCGCGATGCCGACCCCGGCCTCCGCGCCGACCAGGCAGCGCTCGCCGATCACGATGCGCTCCTTGCCGCCGCCGGAGAGCGTGCCCATCGTGGAGGCGCCGCCGCCGATGTCCGAGCCGTCACCGATGACGACGCCGGCGGAGATGCGGCCCTCGACCATGGACGTGCCGAGCGTGCCGGCGTTGAAGTTGACGAAGCCCTCGTGCATCACGGTCGTGCCGGAGGCGAGGTGCGCGCCGAGCCGCACCCGGTCGGCGTCGGCGATCCGCACGCCCTTGGGCGCCACGTAGTCCGTCATGCGCGGGAACTTGTCCACGGAGGTGACCTGGAGGTGCAGGCCCTCGGCGCGGGCGTTGAGCCGCACCTTCTCCAGGTCGTCCACGGCGACCGGGCCGAGCGAGGTCCAGGCGACGTTGGCGAGGTGGCCGAAGATGCCGTCCAGGTTCTGCCCGTGCGGCTGGACCAGGCGGTGCGAGAGCAGGTGCAGACGCAGGTAGACGTCGTGCGCGTCGAGCGGCTTGTCGTCCAGCGAGCCGATGACCGTGCGCACGGCGACGACCTCGACCCCGCGGCGGGCGTCCACGCCGATGGCCTTGGCGGCGCCCTCGCCGAGCAGGTTCACGGCCTGGTCCGGGCCGAGCCGCTCGGTTCCGGCAGGGCCGGGCTCGGCGGTGAGCTCGGGGGCGGGGAACCAGGTGTCGAGGACGGAACCGTCGCCGGCGATGGTGGCGAGGCCGGCGGCGACGGCGCCGGTGGTACGGGTGGAAGTCGTGTCGGTCATGACCAGAAACCTAACCGGACCGGGGCCGCGCGGGCGAACCGGTCTCAGCGTCCGGGCGACGCGCCACCGGGACCGGCGCGGGAGACGCGGGCAGCCGCCGGGCCGCGAGCACCGCGCACCCCGCCAGGCAGGCCAGGACCGCGCAGGCCGGCCAGAGCAGCCCGGGCGCGGCGGCGTACAGGGCGCCGCCCAGGGCCGGGGCCAGGACCTGGCCGCTGATCGAGGCGCCCGCGTACAGGCTCTGGAAGCGGCCCTGCGCGTGGGCGGGCGCCTGATCGGCGACGTAGGCCGTGGCGGGGGTTTTGTAGAGGATCTCGCCGAGGGTGAGGGAGACCATCATCAGGACGGCGTATCCGGCCCCGGCGCCCGGGATCAGCAGCGCGTACCCGGCCGCGACCAGCAGCAGTCCGGCGCCGATGATGCCCAGCGGGGCGCGGGCGCGCAGGGCGTGGGCGGCGGGCAGTTCCAGGCAGAGGATCACCCCGCCGTTCACGGCGATGAGCCAGCCGTAGAACGCGGTGCCGTGGCCGTGGTCCGCGAGGAAGACGGGCAGGGTGGAGTACTGCTGGCGGTAGACGACGTCCACGCAGACGATCGCGGCGAGCAGGACCGGCACGGCGGGCCTGGTCAGCAGTTCGCGCCACAGCCCCGGCGCGCCGGGCGGCGGGGGCGCGGGGCGGGAGTGCGCGGTGCCCCGGGCCGGGAGGATGCGGGCCGCGTAGCAGGCGAAGAGCAGGGTGCCCAGGCCGTCGATGAGGAAGAGCCAGTCGTACGAGAAGCGGGCGGCGATCAGCGCTCCGGCGGGCGGTCCGATCGTGAAGCCGCCGTTGGAGGCGAAGCGGGTCAGGGCGAAGCTCTGGCGCCGGCCGCCCTCCGGGACCGAGACGGCCACCAGCGCGGAGTTCGCGGCGCGCACGACGCCGCTCGCGTACTGGGCGAGCGGCAGCGCGGCGTACAGCGCGGCGAGCGGCAGCAGCGGCAGGGCGACGAGCACCGCACCGCTCACGCAGGAGCCGAGGAGCAGCATCCGGCGGTGTCCGTAGTGGTCGCCGAACCAGCCCCCGGTGAAGTTCCCCGCGACCAGACCGATGCCGCCGATGCCGGTGAGCAGCCCGGCCTGGGCGACGGAGAGCCCGCGCGGGCCCGTCAGATAGACGAAGAGGTAGACGAAGGTGAAGCTCACCACCGCGTTGAAGAACGCCCCGACGGCCAGCAGCCGCACCGTGTGCGGCACCCCTCTCAGCATCCCCATCCGAACACCCCTCCCGAACGGAACCCGAGCGAGTTCCTTTTGGGAACTGACTATGGCAGCATGGATTCCGCAGGTCAACGCGGCCCGATGGAGTTGAATGGCAGCCCCGGACCACCGAGGAGGCCCCATGCCCCAGCGCATCAGCCAGGCCGACGCCGACTGCGCCATCGCGCAGGCGCTCGACGTGGTCGGCGACTGGTGGACCCTGCTGATCGTGCGGGACACCGCGCGCGGCGTGCACCGGTTCGACGCCCTCCAGCGCGAACTGGGCGTCTCCCGCAAGGTCCTGACCGAACGGCTGCGGCTCCTGGTCGACGCGGGGGTGCTCTCCCGCGAGCCGTACCAGGAGCGGCCGGTGCGGTACGCGTACCGACTGACCCCGCGCGGCCGCGCCCTGCTGCCGGTACTGATCGCGCTCCAGGACTGGGGCGACGCCTGGGTGATGGGAGACGGGGAGACGATGGCGACCACGGAGGAGTCCTCACGGGAGGCCGCACGCGTGCACGCGCTGCGCGGGACGCGCGTGCCGGAGCTGACCCTGCCCGGGGCGGACGGCGACCGCCGGGACCCGGTGGCAGACACCCCGTACACCGTCCTGTACCTCTTCCCCGGCGCCTACGCCCGCCAGGAGTCCTATCCCCCGGGCTGGTCCGGCATCCCCGGCGCCCGCGGCTGCACGCTCGAATCGTGCACCTACCGCGACCGGCTGGCCGACTTCACGGCGGCGGGCGCGAGCGTGCGCGGCGTCTCCACGCAACGCCCCGACGAACAGGCGGCCTTCGCCGAGGCGGAGCAGCTGCGCTTCCCGCTCCTGTCCGACGCCGACCTGGAACTGACCGCCGCCCTGCGCCTGCCGACGTTCCGCGCCGGCGGAATCGTCCGCGCCAAACGGCTGACCCTGGTGGTGGACCGGGACCGCACGGTCCGCGAGGTGCTGTACCCGGTCACCGACATCGAGGCCGGCGTGCGGGCGGCCCTGGCGGCGGTGTCGCGGTCCTGACGGGTCTTCAGCCCGCGACCCGGCCCAGCATCTCGCGGGCGTACGCCTCGTCGTACGCGCCGCCCGTGAGCAGCACCTGGATGCAGATGCCGTCCATCAGGGCGACCAGGGCGCGCGCGGTGGCCGGGTCGGTGCGCGGGCGGAGCAGGGCGGTCACGCCGTCGGTCCACTCGGCGGCGACCGGGCGCAGCGCGGGCCTGCGCACGGCGGCGAGATACAGCTCGTACTCCAGCTCGGCCCGGCCGCGCCCGCCCGCGAAGAACTCCCCGAGCAGCCGGGCGAGTTCGGCGGCGAGTTCGGCCCCCGGGTCGGCGAGGGCGGGGCTCGCGCGCAGGACGGCGGCGAAGTTCTCGTTGGTCCGGCGCAGGGCGGCGATCAGCAGTTCGTCGAGCGAGGCGAAGTGGTACGTGGTCGAGCCCAGCGGCACATCGGCCTCGGCGGCGACGGAGCGGTGGCTCAGCCCGGCGATCCCCCGTTCGCCGACCACCCGGATCGCCGCGTCGATGATCCGGTCGCGCCGCTCGGGGTCGTACCGCCGTGCCATCAGTGCGCCCCGCCCAGGTTGAGCACCACCACACCGGCGATGACCAGCAGGACGCCGAGCGCCTTGAGCGGACTCGCGGACTCCCCGAGAAAGAACATCCCGATGAGCGCCACGGCCGCGGTGCCGACGCCCGCCCAGATCGCGTAGGCGGTGCCGACGGACAGGGTCTTGAGGGTCTGCGCCAGCAGGGAGAAGGCCAGCAGATAGCCGGCGACGGTGATCAGGGAGGGCCAGAGCCGGGTGAATCCCTCGCTGTATTTCATGGCGGTCGTCCCCGCCACCTCCGCCGCGATGGCCGCGGCGAGCAGTCCGTATCCCATGTGTACAAGTGTACGCAACGCCTTGCCGCTACCGTGGTCCGTTCAGTACGTGATCGAACAGACGGGCGGGAGCAGCGGTGGCGCAGGACGCAGGGTGGGGCGGCTGGGGTGGCGGTGGCTGGGCGCCGCCGAAGCCGGGGGTCATACCCCTGGGGCCGTTGAAGCTCGGGGACATATTCAACGGCGCCTTCTCGACGCTGGGCCGCTACTGGAAACAGCTCCTCGCGGTGGGCGCGACGCTGTACGGCGGGGCGCTGGTCGTGCTGGGCGCGGCGGTCGCCGTCGCCTACGGGGCGGTCTCGGACCATCTGGACCGGCTGTTCGACCTGGACGAGGGCGAGAGCGCCGCCTCGGGGGACGTGGTCCCGGTGGTCGTCGCGTTCGGCGTGGTCGTGCTGCTCGGCATGCTCGCGATGGTGGTCGCCTCGGCCGTGGTCTACGCGGCGGTGCCGGCGGTCCTCCAGGACGCGGTGCTGGGCCGGCCGACGACGTTCTCCGCGGTCTGGCGGCGGGCCTGGGCGCGGACGCCCGCGGTGATCGGCACGCTTCTGCTGACCGGGCTGATCACCATGGTGCCGATGGTGCTGGCGGTGGGCGCGCTCACCGCGGGCATCATCGCCGCGGTCGCCACGGACGGCGGCGGGAGCGCGGTGACGCTGATCGTCGTGGGCGCGGTCTGCTTCCTCGCCTTCGTCCCGCTGGTCCTCTGGATCTGGGTGCGGTTCTCGCTCGCCCCCGCGACGGCCGTCTTCGAGAACCAGGGCCCCGTGGCCTCGCTCCGCCGCTCGGCCCTGCTGGTGCGCGGCGACTGGTGGCGGATCTTCGGCATGATGCTCCTCTCGGGCATCATCGCCTCCGCGGTGAGCTACATCATCCAGCTGCCGTTCAACTTCCTCGGCATGTTCACCGGCGCACTGGGCTCCACCGCCGTGGACGAGAACACGCACCCGGCCGCGATCATCACCGCCCTGGGCGGCTACGTGGTCCTCGCGGTGCTCGGCCAGCTCGTGGGCCAGCTGGTCGTCGCCGTGTTCCCGCCGCTGATCACGGGACTGCTGTACGTGGACCGGCGCATCCGCACCGAGAACCTGGCCCCGGTCCTCGCCGAGGCCGCCTCCGTACCACCGCCGTACGCGCCCTAGTCGGTCAGCGTCTTCTTCGGGCGCAGTACGCAGAACTCGTTGCCCTCGGGGTCGGCCAGCACCACCCACGTCACGTCCGACGGCTGGCCGACCTCGATGCGCCGGGCGCCGAGCCCGGTCAGCCGCTCGACCTCGGCGGCCTGGTCGTCCGGCGAGAGGTCGATGTGCAGCCGGTTCTTGACCGCCTTGTCCTCGGGCACGGGCAGGAAGCAGATACCGGGCAGCGCGGTCTCGTCGGCCCCGATGACGATCTCGTCCTCGTCCTCGTAGAGCACCCGCCAGTCCAGGGCGGCACACCAGAAGCGCGCCTGGGCAGGCAGATCGTGGGCGTCGACGGCGAGCTGATAGAAGCGAAGGGCCATGGGCGACAGTCTGCCCGGCGGCCCGTGCGTCCACAACGCCGAAACGGCCCCGGCGGGAAGCCGGGGCCGTTTCGGGTGGTACGCGGACTCAGACGTTGAAGCCCAGCGCGCGCAGCTGCTCGCGGCCGTCGTCCGTGATCTTGTCGGGGCCCCACGGCGGCATCCAGACCCAGTTGATCCGGAGCTCGTTGACGATGCCGTCCGTCGCGGACTTCGCCTGGTCCTCGATGACATCGGTCAGTGGACAGGCCGCGGACGTCAGGGTCATGTCGAGGGTGGCGATGTTGGCGTCGTCGATGTGGATGCCGTAGATCAGCCCCAGGTTGACGACGTCGATGCCCAGCTCGGGGTCGACCACGTCGTACAGCGCTTCGCGGACCTCCTCCTCGGAGGCCGGCTTGGTCGTCACGGTCTCGTTGTCGCTCATGCGGTCTTCCCTTCGGACAGCGCCTGCGCCGTCGCGTCCTTCCACGCCATCCAGCTCAGCAGCGCGCATTTCACCCGGGCCGGGTACTTGGAGACACCGGCGAACGCGACCGCGTCCTCCAGCACCTCTTCCATCGCGTCGTCGGGCTCCAGCTGCCCCTTCGACTGCATCAGTTCCAGGAACGCGGCCTGGATCTTCTGCGCCTCTCCCAGCTCCTTGCCGACCAGCAGCTCGTTCAGCACGGAGGCGCTGGCCTGGCTGATGGAGCAGCCCTGGCCCTCGTAACTCACGTCGGCGATGGTCTCGCCGTCGTACCGCACCCGCAGCGTGATCTCGTCACCACACGTCGGATTGACGTGGTGCACCTCGGCGTCGCCGTCCCGCAGACCGCGCCCGTGGGGGTGCTTGTAGTGGTCCAGGATCACTTCCTGGTACATGGAATCCAGCTTCACGAGTTCAATCCCCAGCCGCGTCTAGGCGAAAAAATTCCGGACGTGTTCCAGGCCGTCCACCAGGGCGTCGACCTCGGCGGGCGTGGAGTACAGATAGAACGACGCTCGCGTCGTCGCAGGAATTCCGTACCGCAGGCAGACCGGGCGGGCGCAGTGGTGGCCGACCCGGACCGCGATGCCCTGTTCGTCCAGCACCTGCCCCACGTCGTGCGGATGGATGTCGCCGAGCGTGAAGGAGATCGTCGCGCCGCGGTCCTCCGCGGTGGCCGGGCCGATGATCCGCAGGTCCGGCACCTCCAGGAGCCGCTTCACCGCGTATGCGGTGATGGCCTGCTCATGGCGGTGGATGTTCTCCATGCCGATCGAGGAGAGGTAGTCCACGGCCGCGCCGAGGCCGACGGCCTGGGCGATCGGGGGCGTACCGGCCTCGAACTTGTGCGGCGCGGGGGCGTAGGTCGAGGAGTGCATCGACACGGTCTCGATCATCTCGCCGCCGCCCAGGAACGGCGGCAGGTCCTCCAGGAGCTCCTGCCGTCCCCAGAGCACGCCGATGCCGGTCGGGCCGACCATCTTGTGACCGGTGAAGGCCACGAAGTCGGCCTGGAGCGCCTGCACGTCGAGCACCATGTGCGGGGCCGCCTGGGAGGCGTCGACGCAGACGAGCGCACCGACCTCCTGGGCGCGGCGGACGATCTGCTCGACCGGGTTGTGCGTGCCCATGATGTTCGAGACCAGCGTGAAGGAGACGATCTTCGTCTTCTCGGTGATGATCTCGTCGATGTTGGACAGGTCGAGCCGGCCGTCGTCGGTGATGCCGAACCACTTCAGCTTCGCGCCCGTGCGCTGCGAGAGCAGCTGCCAGGGAACGATGTTGGAGTGGTGCTCCATCTCCGTGGTGACGATCTCGGTCTCGTGGTCGACCCGGTAGGGCTCGTCGGCCCAGCCGAGCATGTTGGCCACCAGGTTCAGCGACTCGGAGGCGTTCTTCGTGAAGATGACCTCGTTGCGGCTGGGCGCGTTGATGAAGGCGGCGACCTTGTCACGGGCGCCCTCGTACAGCGCCGTGGCCTCCTCCGCGATCGTGTACACGCCCCGGTGCACATTGGCGTTGTGGCGCTCGTAGTACTCGTTGAGGGCGTCGAGGACCTGGCGCGGCTTCTGCGAGGTCGCCGCGCTGTCCAGGTACACGATCTTCTTGCCGTCGTGGACCGTGCGGTCCAGGAGGGGGAAGTCCTTGCGGATCGCCTCGGTGTCGAGGAGGCCCGGCAGATATGTCACGCGGCAGCGCCACCCTTCACGTAGGCCTCGTAGCCCTCGTTCTCCAGCTTGTCGGCGAGCTCGGCGCCGCCGGACTCGGCGATCCGGCCGTTGGCGAACACGTGCACGAAGTCGGGCTTGATGTACCGGAGGATCCGGGTGTAGTGCGTGATCAGCAGGGTGCCGACCTCGCCGCTCTCGCGGACCCGGTTGACGCCCTCGGAGACGATGCGCAGGGCGTCGACGTCCAGACCGGAGTCGGTCTCGTCCAGGATGGCGACCTTCGGCTTGAGGAGCTCCAGCTGAAGGATCTCGTGGCGCTTCTTCTCACCGCCGGAGAAGCCCTCGTTGACGTTGCGCTCGGCGAAGGCCGGGTCCATCTGGAGGCCGGACATCGTCTCCTTGACCTCCTTCACCCAGGTACGCAGCTTGGGGGCCTCGCCGCGGATGGCGGTGGCGGAGGTACGCAGGAAGTTGGAGACCGAGACACCGGGGATCTCGACCGGGTACTGCATGGCGAGGAACAGGCCGGCGCGGGCCCGCTCGTCCACGGACATCTCCAGGACGTCCTCGCCGTCCAGGGTCACCGTGCCGCTGGTGATCGTGTACTTGGGGTGGCCTGCGAGGGAGTACGCGAGGGTGGACTTGCCGGACCCGTTGGGGCCCATGATGGCGTGGGTCTCGCCCTGCTTCACGGTCAGGTCGACGCCCTTGAGGATCTCCTTCGTGGCGTTGTCGGCCTCGACGGAAACGTGCAGGTCGCGGATTTCAAGCGTTGCCATGGGTGACTCAGGACTCCTGGGTGACGGAGACGAGCACATCGTCCCCTTCGATCTTGACGGGGTATACGGGGACGGGGCGCGTCGCGGGAAGGCCGGACGGCTTGCCGGTGCGCAGGTCGAAGCTCGATCCGTGCAGCCAGCACTCGATCGAACAGTCCTCGACCTCGCCCTCGGACAGCGAGACGTTCGCGTGCGAGCAGATGTCGTTGATCGCGAACACCTCGCCCTCGGTGCGGACGACGGAGACCGGCGTGCCGTCGAGCTCCACCCGCTTGGGGGTGTCGTCCTCCAACTCGCTCAGCGCACAGGCTTTGACGAAGGCCATCAGACCGACGCCTCCAGCTCGGCCTCGATCTTGTCGAGCAGCCGGGCCTCCACGTCCGGCAGACCGATCTGCTGGACCAGCTCGGCGAAGAAGCCGCGCACGACGAGGCGGCGGGCCTCCTCGGCCGGGATGCCGCGGGACTGGAGGTAGAACAGCTGCTCGTCGTCGAAGCGGCCGGTCGCGGAGGCGTGGCCGGCACCGACGATCTCGCCGGTCTCGATCTCCAGGTTCGGCACGGAGTCGACCCGCGCGCCGTCCGTGAGGACCAGGTTGCGGTTCATCTCGTAGGTGTCGGTGCCCTCGGCGGCGGCCTGGATGAGCACGTCGCCGATCCACACCGCGTGCGCCTCGTCGCCCTGGAGCGCGCCCTTGTAGGCCACGTTGGACTTGCAGTGCGGAGTGTTGTGGTCGACCAGGAGGCGGTGCTCCTGGTGCTGGCCCTTGTCGGTGAAGTACAGGCCGAACAGCTCGGCCTCGCCGCCGGTGCCCGCGTACGCGATCCGGGGGTGCAGCCGGACCACGTCGCCGCCGAAGGTGACGACGACGGACTTGAACGAGGCGTCCCGGCCGACCAGCGCGTTGTGCTGGCCGACGTGGACCGCGCGCTCGTCCCAGTCCTGCACGGAGACGACGGTCAGCTTGGCGCCGTCGCCCAGGACGTAGTCCACGTTGGCGGCGAGCACCGCGTCACCGGTGTGGTCGATGACGACGACGGCCTCGGCGAAGGCCCCCAGCTCCACGACCTGGTGGCCGTAGGCGACACCGCCCTCGCCGTGCACGGCGATCCGGATCGGCTCGGTCAGCACGGCCTCCTTGGGGACCGTGACGACGTGGGCCTGCTCGAAGGACGAGTACGCCTGCGCGGCCACCCGGTCGACCGGCTTGCCGGCCCTGCCCAGCCGGGCGTCGTCGCGGCCGACGGTCTCGACCACGACGCCCTCGGGGGCCTCGACGGCGACCTTCACACCGCTGCCGGTGGCGACGGCGGTGCCGTCGTGCAGCCCGCGCAGCCGCTCCAGCGGGGTGAACCGCCACTCCTCCTCGCGGCCGTGCGGGACGGGGAAGTCCGCGACGTCGAAGGACGGGGGTGCGCTCATGCGCGTGGCGACGGTCGACTCCGCGGCCACCGCGATGGAACCGGCGGTGGTGGACCCCGCGGGGATGTTCTGAGCCTCAGCCATGGCTGTTGTAGTGCTCGCTTTCTCAGTCAAGGACTTCAGGACGTGTTCGGCGGCGTACTAGCCGACCGAACCCTCCATCTGCAGCTCGATCAGCCGGTTGAGCTCCAGGGCGTACTCCATCGGGAGCTCCTTGGCGATCGGCTCGACGAAGCCGCGCACGATCATCGCCATGGCCTCGAACTCGGTCATGCCGCGGCTCATCAGGTAGAAGAGCTGGTCCTCGGAGACCTTGGAGACGGTCGCCTCGTGGCCCATCGACACGTCGTCCTCGCGGACGTCGACGTACGGGTAGGTGTCGGAGCGGGAGATCGTGTCCACGAGCAGCGCGTCGCACAGCACGTTGGACTTCGCGCCCGGCGCGCCCTCGCCGATCTCGATCAGACCGCGGTAGGAGGTGCGGCCGCCGCCTCGCGCCACCGACTTGGAGACGATGTTGGAGGAGGTGTTCGGGGCCATGTGGACCATCTTGGCGCCGGCGTCCTGGTGCTGGCCCTCGCCCGCGAAGGCGATGGACAGGGTCTCGCCCTTGGCGTGCTCGCCCATCAGGTAGACCGCCGGGTACTTCATGGTGACCTTGGAGCCGATGTTGCCGTCGACCCACTCCATGGTCGCGCCCTCGTAGGCCACGGCGCGCTTGGTGACCAGGTTGTAGACGTTGTTCGACCAGTTCTGGATCGTCGTGTAGCGGCAGCGGCCGCCCTTCTTCACGATGATCTCGACGACCGCGGAGTGCAGCGAGTCGGAGGAGTAGATCGGGGCCGTGCAGCCCTCGACGTAGTGGACGTAGGCGTCCTCGTCCACGATGATCAGCGTGCGCTCGAACTGGCCCATGTTCTCCGTGTTGATACGGAAGTAGGCCTGGAGCGGGATGTCCACGTGGACACCCTTGGGCACGTAGATGAAGGAGCCGCCGGACCACACGGCCGTGTTCAGCGACGCGAACTTGTTGTCGCCGACCGGGATGACGGTGCCGAAGTACTCCTTGAAGAGCTCCTCGTGCTCCTTCAGCGCGGTGTCGGTGTCGACGAAGATGACGCCCTGCTCCTCCAGGTCCTCACGGATCTGGTGGTAGACGACCTCGGACTCGTACTGCGCGGCGACACCGGCGACGAGGCGCTGCTTCTCCGCCTCCGGGATGCCGAGCTTGTCGTACGTGTTCTTGATGTCCTCGGGCAGGTCGTCCCAGGAGGCCGCCTGCTTCTCCGTCGAGCGGACGAAGTACTTGATGTTGTCGAAGTCGATGCCCGACAGGTCCGAGCCCCAGTTCGGCATGGGCTTCTTGCCGAAGAGCTTGAGGCCCTTGAGCCGCAGCTTCAGCATCCACTCGGGCTCGTTCTTCTTCTCCGAGATGTCGCGGACGACGGCCTCGGAGAGGCCGCGCTTGGCCGCCGCGCCTGCCGCGTCGGAGTCGGCCCAGCCGAATTCGTACGTGCCCAGGCCATCGAGCTCAGGGTGGGCAGTCTCCGTGGGGAGCGTCATGCGGGGTTCCTCCCGGCCGTGCTTGCAGATGCTGAATCGGTGGTCTGTGGGGTGGGGTGTCCGCTGCGCGGAATGTACGTCGTGCACACCCCGTCGCCGTGGGCGATGGTGGCCAGACGCTGCACATGGGTCCCCAGGAGGCTGGAGAAGATCTCCGTCTCCGCCTCGCACAGCTGCGGGTACTGCTCGGCGACGTGTGCGACCGGGCAGTGGTGCTGGCACAGCTGCTCACCCTGCTGCGGGCCCGGCGCGCTGCGCGCCGTAGCAGCGTACCCGTCGGCGGACAGCGCCTTGGCCAGCGCCTCCGTACGGGCTTCGGGGTCCGCGGCCTCGATCGCCGCGCGGTATGCCGCCGACTGCTCGGCGGTCCTGGCCCGGGCGAACGCCATGACCGCTTCGTCGCCCGCGGTCTCGGCGATCCAGCGCAGGGCGTCCGCGGCGAGCGTGTCGTAGGACTGGTCGAAGGCGTCCCGGCCGCAGTCGGTGAGGGCGAAGACCTTGGCCGGACGGCCCCGGGTCCGCGCTCCGTAGACCCGCTGCTCGCGGGCCTCCACGACGCCGTCGCAGGTGAGCGCGTCGAGATGGCGTCGGACGGCGGCCTGGGTGAGCCCCAGCCGCTTCGCCAGCTCCGCGACGGTGGACGGGCCGTGGTCCAGGATGGACCGCGCGACGCGGTTGCGCGTCGAGCGCTCACCGGTCGCGAGTTCCTCCTGAGGAGCCTCGCCCGTGTATTTCACAACGCCATTGTTGCGTAATTCCTCCGGCCGTGACAACCACGGTCCGAAACGATCAACGGTGCTTTCCATCACTTAGGGTTACCTAATCAAGCCCCGGGGCGGGGCGTTCCCGGGCCGCTGCCTACACTCGTTTGCCATGAACAGCGAGCCCCGCCCGGCCGTCCGGATCAGCGGCCTGGTGAAGCGGTACGGCGACAAGACCGCGGTGGACGGCCTCGACCTGAAAATCCCGGCCGGCGCGGTCACGGCCGTGCTCGGCCCCAACGGCGCCGGCAAGACCACCACCATCGAGACCTGCGAGGGCTACCGCCGCCCCGACGGCGGAACGGTCCGGGTCCTCGGCCTCGACCCCGTCGCCGACGCCGCGCGGCTGCGCCCCCGGATCGGCGTGATGCTCCAGTCGGGCGGGATCTACTCCGGCGCCCGCGCCGACGAGATGCTCCGCCACATGGCCAAGCTGCACGCCCACCCGCTCGACGTCGACGCCCTGATCGAGCGCCTCGGCCTCGGCTCCTGCGGCCGCACCACCTACCGCAGGCTCTCCGGCGGCCAGCAGCAGCGACTCGCCCTCGCCATGGCGGTCGTCGGCCGGCCCGAGCTGGTCTTCCTGGACGAACCCACCGCCGGGCTCGACCCGCAGGCCCGCCGCTCCACCTGGGACCTCGTCCGGGAGCTGCGCGCCGACGGCGTGAGCGTGGTGCTCACCACCCATTTCATGGACGAGGCGGAGGAGCTGGCCGACGAGGTCGCCGTCATCGACGCCGGCCGGATCGTCGCCCAGGGCTCCCCCGAGGCGCTGTGCCGGGGCGGCGCCGAGAACACCCTGCGCTTCACCGGCCGCCCCGGGCTCGACCTCGGCTCGCTGCTCAAGGCGCTGCCCGACGGCACGCAGGCGGACGAGCTGAGCTCCGGCACGTACCGCATCACGGGCGACATCGACCCGCATCTGCTGGCCACCGTCACCTCCTGGTGCGCGCAGCACGGCGTGATGCCCTCCGGCATCTCCGTCGAGCGCCACACCCTGGAGGACGTCTTCCTCGAACTGACCGGCAAGGAGCTGCGCGCATGAGCGCCGGTACGTACACCCCCCGGCCGGGCGCCGCCCCGCTGCCGCGCATGATCGCCGCGCAGACCGCGCTGGAGACCCGGATGCTGCTGCGCAACGGCGAGCAGCTGCTGCTGACCGTGGTCATCCCCACGCTGCTCCTCGTGCTGTTCAGCTCCGTGGACATCGTGGACACCGGCGCGGGCGAGCCGGTCGACTTCCTGACGCCCGGCGTGCTGGCACTGGCCGTGATGTCGACCGCCTTCACCGGCCAGGCCATCGCCACCGGTTTCGAGCGGCGCTACGGGGTGCTCAAGCGGCTCGGCGCGTCGCCGCTGCCCCGCTGGGCGCTGATGACCGCGAAGACCCTGTCCGTACTGGTCACCGAGGTCCTTCAAGTGGTCCTGCTGACGGTGATCGCCTTCGCGCTGGGCTGGTCGCCGCACGGCAACCCCCTCGCCGTGCTGCTGCTCCTGGTGCTGGGGACCGCCGCCTTCTCCGGGCTCGGGCTGCTGATGGCCGGGACGCTGAAGGCGGAGGCGACGCTGGCCGCGGCCAACCTGGTCTTCCTGCTGCTCCTGGTGGGCGGCGGGGTCATCGTGCCGATGGAGAAGTTCCCGGACGCGGTGCAGTCGGTGCTGGGCCTCCTGCCGATCGCGGCCCTCTCGGACGGGCTGCGGGACGTCCTCCAGCACGGGGCCGGGATGCCGTGGGGCGACCTGGGCATCCTCGCGGTCTGGACGGTGCTGGGGCTCGGCGCGGCGGCCCGTTTCTTCCGCTGGGAGTGAGCCCTCGGAGGCGTCTGGGAGTGAGCCCTCAACCGCGCTCCGTCGCCGTTACGCGTAACTCGTCCCCCTCGTGAAAGCTTGCACAAGCGGCGTCCTACCATGGTGCGCGTGCCCAAGCTGACCCGAGCCGAAGTCGCTCAAGCCCTGCGCAACCCGCTGCTCTACATCGCCGAGCGCTGGACGCCCGAGCCCCGGACGGTGCGCCGCGCGGCCATGACCGCGATCGTGATGGCCGTCGTCATCGTCGTGACCGGCGGCGCCGTCCGGCTGACCGGCTCCGGCCTCGGCTGCCCGACCTGGCCCAAGTGCACCGACGAGAGCCTGACGGCGACGAGCGCGATGGGCTTCCACGGCGCCATCGAGTTCGGCAACCGCATGCTCACGTACGTGTTGTGCGCGGCCGTCGGCTGGGCGATCATCGCGGCCCGCTCCGCGAAGCCCTGGCGGCGCAGCGTCACCCGGCTGGGCTGGGTCCAGTTCTGGATCGTGATGGGCAACGCGGTGCTCGGCGGCATCGTGGTGCTCGTCGGGCTGAACCCGTACACCGTCGCGGCGCACTTCCTGCTGTCCACCGCGCTGCTCACGGTCGCCCTGACGACCTGGCAGCGGATCCGTGAGGGCGACGAGGCGCCGCGCCCGCTGGTCGGCAAGGCGGTCGCGCAGCTGGCCTGGTTGCTGGCCGTCGCGGCGGGCCTGCTGATCGCCGTGGGCACGGTGGTCACGGGCGCCGGGCGGCACGCGGGCGACTCCAGCGACGTCCACCGCATCCCGATCGACTGGAAGACGGTCGCCCAACTGCACGCGGACCTGGCCTGGGTCGTCGTGGCGCTGACCGTCGCGCTCTGGTTCGTCCTGAAGGCCGTGGACGCGCCCATCGGCCCGCTGCACCGGACCCGCGAGCTGTTCCTGATCCTGATGGGCCAGGGCGTCATCGGCTATGTGCAGTACTTCACGGACACGCCGGAGGTCCTGGTCGGCGTGCACATGTTCGGCTCGTGCCTGGTGTGGATCGGGGTCGTACGCGTCATGCTGTCGCTGCGGGAGCGGCCGGTGGCCGTCGCCGGGGTGCCGGCACCGGCGGCCGAGCAGGCGGAGCCCGCCGCGGCCGGCTGACCCCCGGCCGCCCGGCGGTCACCCGCCCCGCGCCCACTCCGCCGCGTCCGCGTCCAGCAGCGCCTTCAGCCGGTCCGGGCCGGGCAGCGGTCCGTGGTCGCCGGTGACCCGCAATGCGGCACCCGCGGTGAGGTGGCCCAGCCGCAGCGCCCGTACGGGTTCCTCACCGCGCAGCAGTCCGGCGAGGAACCCGGCGGCGAACGCGTCACCGGCGCCCACCGGCTCGACGACCTCGACGCGCGGTGCGGGCACCGTGTGGACCCGGTCGCCGTCGAACGCGGTGGCGGCGACGCCGCCGTCCTTGACGACGAGGACCCGTGGCTCGGGCAGCAGGGCGCGTACGGCGGCCGCGTCGCCCAGGTGCCCGCCCCACAGGGCCTGGGCCTCGTCCAGGCCGACGAACGTAATGTCCGCCCGCCGCGCGAAGCCGAGCAGCACCGTCGCGGCCGTGTCCGGCGGCCACAGGGCGGCCCGGTGGTTGACGTCGAAACTGACGGGACACGGCCGTTCGTCCGCCGGGGGTTCCAGCAGCGCGGCGACCAGGTCGTGGCAGCTCGTGGAGAGGGCCGGGGTGATCCCGCTGAGGTGGACGAGCCCGGCGGTGCGCACGGCCTCGTCGTCCAGCAGCCCCGGGGTCAGGGCCGAGGCGGCGGAGCCTCGGCGGTAGTAGTGCACCCGGGTGCCGTCGGTGCCGGGGTCCTTGACGAGGAGGCCGGTCGGGCGGTGCGGGTCGGTGCGCACCCCGCTGACGTCGACGCCGGACGCGGCGACCTCGGCACGGATCCGGCGGCCGAACGGGTCGTCCCCGAGCGCGGAGACCCAGCGGGCGGGGACGCCGTGGTCGGCGAGGTACACCGCCACGTTCGACTCCGCGCCGGCGATCCGTACGCCGAGTGCGCCGGCCCCCTCCAGCGGGGCGACCGGGTCGGGGACCAGTGCGGCCATGGTCTCGCCGATGCAGGTGACCGGGGGCCGGGCGATCGCGGTCATGCGGCACTCCCCTGCCGGTAGGCGGCGGCCGGCGGGCCCGGCACCTCGACGCGCACGGCGAACACCGCGCCGTCCAGCGGCCCGGGCGCGGCCAGTCCGTGCCGAGCGCTGGTGATGTACAGGGTGTCGCCGTCGAGGCAGAGCCCGGCGGGCTGCGACGCGGGGAGCCGGATCTGCCCGTCGGGCGTTCCGTCGGAGCGGTAGCGGTGGACGGTGCCGGTGCCCCAGACCGCGGTCCACAGGGCACCCTCGTCGTCGACCGTCATCCCGTCCGGGCTGCCCGCACCGAACGAGGCGAAGGTGTCCGGTGCTCCCGGCAGACCGCTGTCCGGGTCCACCGGATAGCGGCGGATGACGCCCTTCGCGCTGTCGGCGAGGTACATCACGGTGCCGTCGGCCGTGAACGCCGGGCCGTTGGGCACCGTGAGGCCGTCCAGCACCCGGGTCACCGTGCCGTCGTGGCCGGTCCGGTACAGCGACCCCGCGCCCTCGACCGCGTCGTACGCCATGCTGCCCGCCCAGAACCGGCCGCCCGGGTCGGCGGTGGCGTCGTTCATCCGCATCGCCGCGGCGGCCCCGTCCTCGGGGCGGGCCAGCCACTCGGTGCGGCCGTCCGGGGCGATCAGGCAGATGCCCGTCCCGGCGGCCGCGATCCAGTGGCCGGGGCGGCCGTGGACCGGGGCGACCGCGCCCAGGGGGATGTCGAGCCGGGCCAGTTCGGTGAGCGGGGCCGTGGCGTCGGCGGGGCCGGACAGCAGCCGCCCGGCGAGTATGTCGACGAGGACGACGCGGCCGTCGACCGCGCGGATGCCCTCGCCGAGCCCGAGCCGGTCCGCCCACCGCACGGCCGGTGCGCCGCCGGTCATCGCCCGGTGTCCGCGGCGAGGCGTACGGCGTCGAGGAAGGTGCGGGTACGGGCGCGCAGCGCGTCGGTGCTGCCGCCGTCGGCGGCGTCGCCGATCAGCGGGGAGCCCACGCCCACGGCGGTCGCGCCCAGGGCGAGGTAGCCGCGGGCCGCCTCGGCGTCCACTCCCCCGACCGGTACGAACGGCAGGTCGGGGAACGGCCCCCGCAGCGCCCGCAGATAGCCGGGGCCGCCGGCCTGCGCGGCGGGGAAGAGCTTGTACGCGTCGGCGCCGAGCCGCCGCGCGGCGACGATGTCGCTCGGGGTCATCACCCCGGCCAGCACGGGCAGCCCGAGCCGCTTCGCCTCGGTGACGCCTTCGCAGACGGCCGGGGTGACGACGAAGTCGGCCCCCGCCTCGTGCACCGCCGCCGCGTCCTCGGCGGTCAGGACGGTGCCGGCGCCGAGGGGCGCCGCCGGTCCGAGCGCGGCGCGGGCCCGGCGGATGACGCCGAGCGCGTCCTTGCCGCTGAGGGAGACCTCGATGAGCACAAGCCCCTCTTCGGCCAGGGTGAGTACGGTCCTGAGCGCGGCGTCCGCGTCGTCGCCGCGCACGATGGCGACGATCCGGTGGGTGCGCAGCTCGGTCAGCAGCTCCACGGTGCGGGTTCCTTCCTATCGGTTCTGTACGTCCGGTGCGGTGTCCGCGGTCACGGTCAGGCGCCAGCGGACCTGGCCGCCGGCCGGGACCACGGCCGCGTCGCCCTCGCCGGCGGCCTCCAGGCCGAAGACCCGGCCGAGCATCGGTTCGACCCCGACCGAGCGGTACGGGTCCTGGGCGGGAAAGCCGCCGAGGTTGCGCCACACGGCGACGGACACCGGCTGGCCCTCGGCCTCGACGGCGAACCGCAGCACGGCCGCCCCGTCGTGGACGGTCACCTGCCGCGTGTCGACGACGGCGCCGACGGCCGTCCCGTCGTCCGGGCCGAGCCGGTCGAGGCCGGCGGGCCAGGAGCAGGGGGTCCAGCCCGCGCCGCCGTCCGGATAGCGGCGGACCGGGGTGCCGTCCGGGATGCCGATCCGGGCCCCCGGTGCGAGGTCGAGCAGGGCGTGGGCAGCCCAGAGGAAACGGTAGCCGGGCTCGGCCGTGAGCCGGTAGTCGGCCACCGCCCGGCCCCCGTCGGCCCGTATCCGCCGGTCGATCCGGAAGTCGGGGCAGTCGGCGGACTCGGTGCCGTCGGCTTCCCGGCGCCAGGGCCGGGCCCAGGCGACGCCGTGGTCGGGGGTGCCGCGCACGGTCGGCACGCACTCCTCCAGGCCCCCGGCGTCGGCGAAGGGGTCGCCGGGACGGACCCCGGCGCGACGCGGCTCGGGACGCTGCCAGAGCCACTCGCGTCCGGCGGCGTACAGGGAGGTCCACCGGCCGCCGTGGGCCGGGTCCGTCTCGATCCGCGGGGCGTCCATGGCGCTCACCACTCGGCGAAGGAGCCGTCGTCGTGCCGCCACACCGGGTTGCGCCAGGCGTGTCCGGCGCGGTCGGCCGCGCGGACGGCGTCCTCGTCGACGGTGATGCCGAGCCCCGGCAGGACGCCGCGCCGGGCGTGCCCGTCCTCGAAGCGGAAGGGTTCCGTGTCCACGACGTAGCTGAGCAGGTCGGCGTCCTTGTTGTAGTGGATGCCCCGGCTCTGTTCCTGGATGAGGAAGTTCGGGGTGGCGAAGGCGATCTGGAGGCTGGCGGCCAGCGCGATCGGGCCGAGCGGGCAGTGCGGGGCGAGTTGCACGCCGTAGGTCTCGGCGAGCGAGCCGATGCGGTGGACCTCGGAGATGCCTCCGGCGTGCGAGAGGTCCGGCTGGGCGACCGCGATCCCGGCCGTCAGCGCGGGCAGGAAGTCGGCGCGCCCGTAGAGCCGTTCGCCGGTGGCGATGGGGACGGAGGTGGCGTCGACGAGGGCGGGCAGCAGGTGGCCCTGCTCGGGCAGGAGGGGTTCCTCCACGAAGAGCGGGTGCAGCGGCTCGATGGCCCGCAGGACCCGGCGGGCCCCGGCCGGTCCGAACCGGCCGTGCATGTCGATCGCGACGTCGCGGCCGGGTCCGAGCGCCTCGCGGGCGGCGGCGACCCGTTCGACGACGGCGGCGGTCTCGGCGGGCGTGGACAGGGGGGAGGTGCGGCCCGCCGCGTTCATCTTGACGGCCGTGAAGCCCGCCTCGACCTGGGCGGTGATCTCCTCGGTGAGCCGGGCGGGCTCGTCGCCGCCGACCCAGGCGTAGACCCGGACCCGGTCGCGCACCGGGCCGCCGAGCAGGGCGTGCACGGGGGCGCCGTACGTCTTCCCCGCGATGTCCCACAGGGCCTGGTCGATTCCGGCGACGGCGCTGGAGAGGACCGGGCCGCCCCGGTAGAAGCCGCCCTTGCTGAGGACCTGCCAGTGGTCCTGGACGCGCAGCGGGTCCTGTCCGACCAGGTATTCGGCGAGGACGTCGACGGCGGCCCGGACCACTTCGGCACGGCCCTCGACCACGGGTTCGCCCCAGCCGACGACGCCCTCGTCGGTCTCGATCCGGCAGAACAGCCAGCGCGGCGGTACGAGGAAGGTCTCGATACGCGTGATCTTCACCGGTCCGCGCTCCCCTCGTCGCCGGCCGCTCCGGTGCCGTGCACCCGGTCCAGGTCGCGCACGGCCTGGTCGAGCAGGGCCCGCATGGCGTGTTCGGCGGCGTCCGGGTCCTGGTCGCGCACGGCGTCCAGGACGGCCCGGTGGCTCGGCACGGGGTCCTCGCCGTGCTGGGAGCTGTGCACGATCTCGTCGCGGTGGGCGAGGCCGGACTCGATGACCATCTCCATGCGCTCCAGCAGTTCGTTGTGGGTGGCGGCGAGGAGTGCGCGGTGGAACGAGAGGTCGGCCTCGACCGCGTGGGCCGCGCCGCCCTCCCGCTCGCCCATCGCGTTGAGCGCGGCCTCCAGGGTGACCAGGTCCTCCTCGGTGCGGCGTGCGGCGGCGAGCCGGACGGCGGCCGGCTCGATGATGCCGCGGACCTCGCCGAGGTTGCGCAGCAGTGCCAGGTCGGTGCCGGTGTCGGTGCCTCCGGCGAACTGCCAGCGCAGGACGTCCGCGTCGAGCAGATTCCAGTCCGCGCGGGCCCTGACGAAGGTGCCGCGCTTCTGGCGTGCGTCGACGATCCCCTTGGCCGCGAGGACCTTCAGGGACTCGCGCAGGGCGGTCAGGCTGACGTCGAGCTCGCCCTGGAGCGCCACGAGGTCGAGCGTCGCCCCTTCGGGGATCTCGCCGCTCAGGACCCGGCGCGCGAGAGTCTCCACGGTCTGGCCGTGCACTCCGCGGCGCGCGTATGGCGTCATGTAGGTGCCTTTCTGCTGTGCTGTGCGAGGGAGGGCGGGGCGCCCGGTCAGGCCGAGGACTTGACGACGGACCAGCCGCCGTCGACGAGCAGGCTCGACCCGGTGATGTAGGACGCTTCGTCGGCGGCGAGGAAGGCGATGGCGGCCGCCGCCTCGCCGGGGGTGCCGAAGCGGCCGGCGGCGGTCTCGGCGATGCTCCGGCGGCGGTCCTCCTCCCCCACCCGGTCCCAGGCCGCGGTCAGGATGGGTCCGGGCAGCACGGCGTTGACCCGTACCTCGGGCCCGTACTCCACCGCGAGCTGTCCGCACAGGGAGAGCAGCGCCCCCTTGGACGCCGCGTAGGCGGGGTGTCCGGGGATGCCCTTGTGGGCGTGGACCGAGGAGGTCAGCACGGCGGCGCCCCGCTGGGCGCGCAGGTCGGGCAGGACCGCGCGGAAGCCGAGGAAGGTGCCGGTCAGGTTCACCGCGAGCTGCCGTTCCCAGGAGGCGACGGTCATCGCGTGGGCGGGGGTGACGTCGACCGTGTAGGCGTTGCTCACCAGGACGCCGACGGGTCCGAAGGTGTGCGCGGCGTCCACGGCCCGCTGCCAGTCGGCCTCGTCCGAGACGTCCGTGGGTACGAAGAGGGCCCGGCCCCCTTCGGCGCGGATGCCGGCGGCGACGCGCTCGCCGAGGTCCGGTGCGATGTCCGCGAGGACCACCGCGGCGCCTTCGGCGGCGAGGCGTTCCGCGGTGGCCGCGCCGATGCCCGAGGCGGCTCCGGTGACCACGGCCACCTTGTCGGCGAAGCGGGGCGTGACGTTCATGGGGCGGTTCGGCTCCTCGGGTTTCGTGCGTCTTCTCGGCGACTCTAGTGACGGTGCGTCGGCCGGGCGGTCTACTGCCGGATCAGGATGGTGAGTTCGGCGTCGTGGCGTGCGGTCCAGGCGAAGGGCAGTCCGTAGTGCAGCAGATGGGCGCCGCTGTGGACGGCCCCGGTCTCCCGGTCCGCGTACCGGGCGGCCGGGTCCAGACCGCGCAGGCGCAGCCGGGCGGGGCGGCCCGGGACGAGCGGGGCCCCGTCCAGGCGGCCGGTGTTCCAGGCGGTGACAGCGATCCGGGTGCCGTCGCCCTCCGTGTACTGGATCCCGCAGGTGGCGTCGGCCGGCGTGCCGAGGAGGCGGACCTCGCCGTGGTGGAGGAGGTCGCGGATCTCCTTGTACCGGTTCACCCAGACGGCCGCCTCGGCGCGCTGCTCGGCGGTCCAGGTGCGGATGTCGGCGCCGATGCCCAGGACCCCGGACATGGCGGTGACGAAGCGGAAGGCCAGGGAGCGGGGGCGGGCGTCGAAGACGCCGGGTGCGTCGGTGACCCAGGAGCTCATGGTGTGCGGGGCGTGTGCGTGCAGATAGCCGAACTGGATGGCGAGGCGGTCCAGCGGGGCGGTGTTGTCGCTGGGCCACATGACGTCGGTGCGGGCGAGGGTGGCGTGTTCGACGCGGCCGCCGCCGCCGGCGCAGCCCTCGACGGTGACGTGCGGGTGGTGCTCGCGCAGGTGGTCGAGGACGCGCAGGTATCCGGCGACGTGCTCGGCGTCCAGGTCCGGTGCGGTGGAGCCTGCTCCGGGGCGGCCGCGTTCGGTGGGCGGGCGGTTCATGTCCCACTTGAGGTAGCTGATGGCGTGGTCGCCGAGCAGTCGGTCGAAGGTGGCGATGACGAAGTCCTGGACGTCCTCGCGGCCGAGGTCGAGGAGCAGTTGCTCGCGCACCAGCGTGGCGGGGCGGCCGTCGATCCGGTAGACCCACTCGGGGTGTTCGGCGTAGAGCGCGGACGCCGGGCTGACCGCCTCGGGTTCGACCCAGAGGCCGAAGTCCATTCCGGTGGCGCGGATCTCCTCGATGAAGCGGTCGAAGCCCTCGGGGAAGTTCGCCGGGTCGGGGTGCCAGTCGCCCAGTCCGCCCTTCTCGTCGTGGCGTCCGGTGAACCAGCCGTCGTCGACGACGAACAGTTCGGCGCCCAGGCCGGCGGCGATCCGGGCGAGTTCGAGCTGCGCGGGGGCGTCGACGTCGAAGCCGGTCGCCTCCCAGGAGTTGTAGAGGACCTTGCGGGTCCGGTCCATCCGGCCGCCGCTCAGCCGTCGTTCGTAGCGGTGCCAGACCCGGGCCAGTCCGTCGAGGCCGTCCGGGCTGAACGCGCAGGCCAGCCGGGGGGTGACGAGGGTGTCCCCGGGGGCGAGCCGGACGGCGCCCTCGTGCGGCACCCGCCCGGCCGCGATCCGTACCGCGCCGCCGGGTTCGGCGTCGGCGGTCAGGTGCCAGTTGCCGGACCATTCGAGCGCGAGGCCGTACGTCGGGGTGTCGTGGCCGTCCGGGGCGGCGGCGTCCTGGACGGCGAGCCAGGGCGCGTAGGCGTGGCCGGCGACGCCCTGTGCGGAGGCCATCTCGAAGCGGCCCCGGGTGAGTTCGAGCTGCGTACGGGTGAACTCCTGGCACCACTGTCCGGTGAGGTAGGTGAGCCGGGCGGCGTCGGTGACGGGGACGGTGACGGCTGCGGAGTCGATGCGTTCCAGCCGCAGTTCCTCGTCACCGGTGCAGCTCAGCTCGGTCCAGCGCAGGATCACGTCGGTGCCGGGCACGGTCTCGTAGCAGAGGACCGCGCGCAGCCCCTGGAGCTCGTCGGTGAAGGCGAGCCGCAGGGCCCGGTCGCCCTCGGCGGTGGCGGAGTCGAAGGCCCACCAGGTGCCGCGGTCCCGGCCGGGGCGGCCGACGACGAGTTCGGCGCCGGTGAAGGGGCGCATCCCGTAGGGCAGGTACTCGGCGGGGGCGGCGTCGGCGGGGGTGATGAAGTGGGTGCGGTGCGGGTGCGCGAAGGGCGACTCGCCGGTCTCGACGCCGTGCGGGCCCCAGGCGGCGAGCTCGGCCCACCGCCCCTCGCCGGCGATGCGCACTACGTAGGCGGTGTTCTCGGTGCGCAGCGTCCACCGGTCGTGCGGGGTCACTTGACTGCTCCCAGGTTGAGGCCGGCCACGAAGTGGCGCTGGAACTTGAGGAAGACGAGGACGGTCGGGGCCGCGGCGATGACGGAGCCCGCCGCGATGACGTTCCACATGGAGACGTACTGGCCCTGGAGTCCGATGAGGGACGCGGTGATGGGCATCCTGGTGTCGGTGCGCAGCACGGTGATGGCCCAGAGCAGGTCGTTGAAGATCCAGGTGAACGACAGGGCGCTGAGCGCGGCCATGGCGGGCTTGGCGAGCGGCAGGATGATCCGCGTGTAGATCTGCCAGGGCCCGGCGCCGTCGATGACGGCGGCCTGCTGGATCTCCGGCGGGATGGACCGCATGAAGCCGTGCAGTACGAAGACGTAGAAGCCGATGCCGAAGCCGACCTGGACGCCGATGAGGGCGTACAGCGAGTCGTACAGGCCCAGCAGTTCGCTGAGTTTGGAGACCGGGACCAGCAGGATCTGCGGGGGCAGCAGGTTGCCGCCGAGCATCAGCAGCAGGAGGGTGCGGCGCAGCGGTACGTCGTAACGGCTGAGCGCGAACGCGGCCGTCGAGGCGAGCAGCAGCGACAGCAGGACCGAGGGGACGGTGACCAGCAGGCTGTTGATCAGGGCGCGCTGCTGGCCGCCGTCCACCCATGCCTGCCGGAAGCCGTCCAGGGTGAAGGAGTGCGGCAGGCTGCCGACTCCGTGGGCGGCGACGTCGTCGAAGGACCGGACGCTGGTGACGAGGACCAGCGCGATGGGCAGCAGCCAGAGCACCGCGAGCAGTCCGGCACCCGCGTGGAAGCCGGCGGTGCCCCAGATACGTCGCCGTCCGGCACCGGTGCGCGGGGTGGACGGGTGGGTGGCGGTCATGCGTCGGCCTCCCGGAAGGCTCGGACGAGGTAGGACGCGATCACACCGAAGGCGAGCAGGAAGATCACGACCGCGAGGGCGGAGCCGTAGCCGAGTCGCAGCGACTGGAAGGCGGTGGAGTACATGTAGGTGCTGAGCAGTTCCGACGAGTGGTACGGGCCGCCGCGGGTGAGCGCCCACACGACGTCGAAGGAGCGCAGCGAGTCGATGACGATCACCGACAGGACGACGGCGTTGACGCTGCTGAGCTGCGGGAGCGTGATGTGGCGGAACTGCTGCAGGCGGGTGGCGCCGTCCACCTTCGCGGCCTCGTAGAGCACCGGGTCGATGCCCTTGAGGCCGGCGAGGTACAGCACCATCACGTAGCCGATCTGGCGCCACAGCGCGGGCACGATCACGGCGTACAGGGCGGTTTTCTGGTCGGCGAGCCAGGCGTGGGTGAGGCCGGAGAGCCCGACCGCTTCGAGGGTCTTGTTGATCAGTCCGTCGGGCTGGTACATCGCTTGCCAGACCAGCGCGGTGGCCACCAGTGAGAAGACCACCGGCAGGAAGAGCGCGGCCCGGTAGAAGCCGACGCCGCGGCGTTCCTGCTGAAGGAGCAGGGCCGCGCCGAGGCCGAGGGCGGCGGAGAGGCCGCCGAAGAGCAGCAGCCACAGGACGGTGTCCAGGGCGGCGGTCCGGAAGACGGCGTCACCGGCCATCTCACGGAAGTTGCCGAGTCCGATGAACTCCGGGGCGGAGACCCCGTCCCACTTGGTGAAGGCGAGGTAGAAGCCCTGGAGCGCCGGCCAGAACACCCAGAAGCCCTCGGCGAGCAGCGGTACGAGGACGAAGGCGAGGACGACGGGCGGGACCCGGGTGGCCCGCTTGCGGGCGGGGGGCCGGTGCCCGGTGTGCTGCCGGGTCTCCTTCCGGGGTGCGGTGAGTACCGCCATGTCACTGGCTCCAGATCTTCTGCGCGTCCCGCTGCCAAGTGGTGAGGATCGAACCGATGTCCTTGGGCTTGGCCAGGAAGTGGGTGAGGGCGGTGTCGGCGGTGGGCGAGAGGGCGTCGCTGGAGTCGCGGTTGAAGAACTGGGTGATGTCCGCGGCGCTCTCGATCAGCTTGCGGCCCTTGACGACCAGCGGGGTCCCGCTGTCCTTCGCGTCCGGGTGGGTGGGCAGCGAGGTGCCGGAGGAGCCCTGGAGGTAGATCTCCTGGGCCTCGGCGGTGGCGAGGTAGCGCAGGAGTTCCTTGGTCTCGTCCTTGCGGCCGGTCCGGGCGCTGGCGAAGTAGCCGTCGGTCGGGGCCTCTTCGGCGAGCGGGACCTTGGGGTCGATGACCGGGAAGCGGAAGAAGTCGACGTCGTCGAGCTGCTCCTTGGGCGTGGCGTCGGCGAAGAAGGTGCCGATGAGCATCATGCCGGTGCGGCCCTGGAGCAGGGCGGTCGTCGCGTCCTGGAAGGGCAGCGCGGTCGCGTTGGGGTCGAAGTAGGGCAGTGCCTCGCTCCACCGGTCGAAGACCTTGCGGACCTCGGGGTCGTCGAAGCGGTGCTTTCCGGCGAGCAGGTCGCGGTGGTACGCCGCGCCGTTGATCCGGATGTTGAGGTAGTCGAACCAGGAGGAGGCGACCCAGGGGGTGCCGCCGCCGGCGCCGAGGCCGATGGGGGCGACGCCCTTGCCCTTGAGCGTGTCGCACAGGCCGAGGAACTCGTCCCAGGTCTTGGGCTCCTTCACGCCCCACTTGGCGAAGTGGGACTTCCGGTAGAAGACCCCCCACCAGTAGTAGCTGGTCGGGACGAAGACCTTCTTCCCGGCCGAGTCGGTGCAGAGCTTCTTCTGCGCGTCGGAGTAGCCGGCCAGTTCGGGCCCCTGCCAGAGGTCGCTGACGTCGAGGAGCAGGTCCTTGCGGGCGTACGACTCCGCGACCGATCCGGGGTACCAGGTGTAGAGGTCCGGCGGGTTGGCCGAGGTGAGGTAGGTCGGCAGCTGGGTGCGGAAGGTCTCCGAGGCGACGGTGTTGAGCGAGGCCCTGGCGCCGCCCTTCTTGTTGAAGGCGTCGACGACCTCCTTCATCGCCGACTTCGCCTGCGGTGCGGAGAGGTTGGACTGCAGGGTGACCGCACCCCCCGAGCTCCCCTTCCCGCCGCTGGACGAGGAGGCGACGCAGCCGCTTGTCAACGCGGCGGCGCCGAGGGAAGCGGCGCCGGCGAGGAAGGCACGGCGGCTGTTTGCTGTGGTGTTCATGGGACTCCCTGTGCGCCCGCGGAATGGGGCCCGGCCCCCTGACGGCCGGGCCCTTGTTCGGCTGGTACAGCCTGACGGGACGGGTGAGTCACCGTCAAGATTAATTACTAATTTATTTATTCTTCTGCGGTCTACGGCCTTCGATCAGGCCGCGGCCACGCTCAGACCGAGCCCTGCCGGACGAGCCCGCCGACACCGCGGAAGGCCGTCAGGATCCCGCCGCCCGGCCCTGCCACGGCGGCGAGTTCCCCGTCGAAGGCCCCGCTGGCGAAGCGCTTCTCCTGGGTCCAGTCGCCCCAGCCGGCGGCACCGGAGTACGTGCGCTGCCAGAGGGTGTAGTCGCCGGCGCGGATGTAGAGCCGGACCTGTCCCCCGGTGGCGACGAGTGTGGGGCTGCCGCTCACGGTGCCGCCCAGCGAGGACCAGTCCGACCAGCGCCCGGACGTGTCCCGCACGCGCGTACGCACCGAGTCGTCGGCGGCCCGAACGGCCAGATGGACCCGCCCGGCCGCGTCGGTGACGGCCGAGGGGCGCCCGTACAGCGCCGTCCCCGCGGGCGCGTCGTTCGCCGCCCAGCCGGTCGCCGCGCCACGGCTGTGGATCCGCCCGTCCGTGCCCCTGGCGTACAGGGTCCAGCGTCCCGCCGCGTCGTACGCGGCGGACGGGGTGTCGGCGAGCGTGCCGCCGAGCTTCTGCCACCGGCCCCAGCGGCCGTCCGCGTAGGCGATCCGGTAGGCCGCGTCGTCCGTGCCGCGGGCGAAGACGTCGATCCGGCCGTGCCCGGCGGCGTAGGCGGCGGGCTCCCCCACGATCCCGCCGCGCGTCGGGCCGCCGAGGCCGGTGGCCCGGCCCGTCCAGTGCCCGTCGCGCCCTTCGCGCAGTCGGAGCGATCCGTCGGCGCCCCGGGTGAAGACGCTCAGCCGGTCACCGTCCCGCACCAGTGCGGGGCTCGCGTCGGACCGGGTGTCCAGCGAGGTGCCCGGTGCCTCGTCCCGGCCGCTCAGCGCGAGGAAGGCGGTGCCGTGCGCGGGCACCTCGACGGTGTACGAACCGGTGTGCGTGCCGCGGCTCTTCCTGGCCCGCAGGTCCCGTACGCCGACCGGGCCGCCCAGTCCGGCGTCGGCGAAGCTCACGGTGCGCTCGGCCGCTTGGCCGGAGCGGTTGAGGAGCACCACCGCCCGCTTGCCGGTGCCCTGGAGCACCTTGCTGTAGACGTCCCCGGTGGCGTCGGAGGCGACGCGCACGCCCTGGATCGCCAGGGGGTCCTGGTCGACCGCGATGATCTCCGGGTTGCGCAGGGTGTCGGTCATCTCCCGGGACAGGGTGCGCGGGTCCGAGCCGATGACCAGCGGAGAGCCCATCTCGGCCCACATCACCAGTTGCGTGGTGGACTCCTCCGGCGTCAGCTCGTACGAGCCGTCCGCCAGCTTGCGCGTCGGGATCAGGTAGTCGGGGTCGTTGTAGTGGCCCGGCGCCTGCGCCTCCGGGTGCTGGGCGTTGGCGTCCAGGCTGCGCAGGATGTTGGGCCACTGGCCGGCGGTCGGGGTGCCCCAGGCGATATCGGTCCCGGTCCGCCAGGAGTCGCCCGTGACCGGGCCGTAGACGTAGGCGTTGTGGGCGTCCTGCGCGGGGGTGTGCGGCAGGCCCCAGTCGTCGGTCAGCGGGTTGCAGAGATTGAGCAGCATGCGCCGGCCGGACTTGGCGACGGCGTCGCTGAACTCCTTGAACGCGGGCCCCGGATCGATCTTCTCGGTGATCCCGCAGAGGAAGTCGACCTTGATCGCGTCGACCTTCCAGCCGGCGAACTGCGCGGCGTCCTCGCGGTAGTGGCCGCGGCTGCCGAGCCCGCAGCTCTTGCCGCCGTCGTAGGTACCGGCATCGGTGTAGATGCCGGCCCGCAGCCCCCGCTCGTGCAGATAGTCCACCAGGGCGGGGATGCCGGAGGGGAACCGACCGGGGTGGGCTACCAGCCGCCCCCGGCCGTCCCGCGGATCGTCGGCCCGCCATCCGCCGTCCAGCCAGACGATGTCGTAGCCGCTGTCCCGCAGGCCGCTGCTGACCAGATGGTCGGCGACCGCCTTGACCTGACTCTCGGTGGGGGCGCCCAGGCCGTAGTAGGTGTTCCAGCCCATGTACGGCGTCGGCGCGAGGCCGCTGTCGTAGAAGGGCGGGGCGGCCGGACCGGGCCGAGGACCGGCGTGTGCGGCCGTCGCCGAGACGGCGACCAGTACGGCCGCGCCCAGTACGGCCGCGGCGCGCCGGGCAGGCGTCATCCTTGCACCTTGCGAAATCACTGATTCTCCCAGCGGTCGGGGATGTCCGGCGCCCGGCCTCCGGAGATCACGGGGCGGCGCCACGCACAGGACTGTGCGGGCTCCCCCATCTCCCCGTCAAGATTAATTACTAATTAAGTGAAAGTTGGCGGACGGGAGTTCGGTGCGGCCGGGAACGGGAACAGCACGGCGGAGGCCGGCCGGACATCTGTCCGGCCGGCCTCCGCCGTGCTGTTCGCCGCGTTCGCGCCGCCGCTCTCAGGCCGCGTTGGACGGGCCGCCGACCTGGATACCGGCCATCCGGGTCCACTCGTACGGGCCCGTGCGCACCTTCGCCGCGAACTCGCCGTCGAAGGACTCGTGGAGCGTGATCCCGGACTTCCGCGCGGCGCTCTCGGCGACCTCGTACGAGGGGGCGACCAGATCGCCCCAGTCGCCGTCCTCGCCCACCAGGACGATGCGGGCGCCCATCTGCCCGAGGTAGGCGACCTGCCCCTCGGCACCGCCGTGCGCCTTCGCGAAGGCGCCGATCTGCTTGGCCAGCCGGGCCGCCCTGCGCTCCGCGCGCGCCGCCCGCCTGCCGTCCACCTGCTGGGTCTCAGCCTCTGCCGTCTCTGCCATGGACAGGATGCTACCGGCGGGTAGATCAACCGGCGACGGGCGGGGAGCGTGGCTTGTGCCACGCTCCCCGCCCGTCGGACGGAGCTGAGCTTCTACCGGAGGAAGGGGTCCACCGCCACGGCCACGAAGAGCAGCGACACATAGGTGATGGACCAGTGGAACAGCCGCATCTCCTTGAGCTTCGCGCCTGTCACCCCGGCCTTGGCCCGGCTGAGCAGCCCGTGCGCCTCCCAGAGCCAGAAGCCGCCGGTGAGCAGCGCCACGGCCGTGTAGAACCAGCCGGTGTAGCCCAGCGGGGTGAGGAGCAGCGAGACGGCGACCATCACCCAGCTGTAGGCGACGATCTGGCGGGCGACCACCCGGTTGGATGCGATGACCGGGAGCATGGGGACGCCGACGCGGGCGTAGTCGTCCTTGACCTTCATGGAGAGCGGCCAGTAGTGCGGCGGCGTCCAGAAGAAGATGACGGCGAAGAGGATCACCGCGGCCCAGGACATCTCGTTGGTCACGGCGGACCAGCCGATGAGGACCGGCATGCAGCCCGCGATGCCGCCCCAGACGATGTTCTGCGAGGTACGGCGCTTCAGCAGCATCGTGTAGATCACGACGTAGAAGAGCAGGGCGCCCAGCGACAGCGCCGCGGACAGCCAGTTGACCAGCAGCCCGAACCAGACCGTCGAGACCACCGCGAGGCCGATGCCGAAGGCCAGGCACTCGCGCGGGCTCACCATGCCGGTGACCAGCGGGCGCTGCGACGTACGGTCCATCAGCGCGTCGATGTCGCGGTCGATGTACATGTTCAGTGCATTGGCACCGCCGGCGGACAGATAGCCGCCGATGGTGGTAGTGAGCACGAGCCACAGGTCGGGTACACCCTGAGCGGCCAGGAACATCACCGGAACAGTGGTGATCAGCAACAGCTCGATGATCCGAGGCTTGGTCAGTGCCACGAATGCCTTGACACGGGCCCCGAATGGGCGTTGGCCCCCTGGGCTCGGAGTCAAGGCGACCCCTGCGGGTCGGGACTCGACGGCCGTCACGCACACCCCTGACAGAGAAATCCCAGCAAGCTCCGGGCGTGAGAGCCCGGTGAAGACTTGCGCGAACCCGACCACTGTAGACGTTGGGGACAGGCCGCCCTTCGCGGGGGTGGGGTCGTGTTGATGTGGCGCGGACGGCCACCTCGGCCCGGCCGCGAGCCGTCTCGTACGCACGAGTGACGCACTGGTGTCGCAGGGTTCGCGCCAGCCGCTTCCGGGGCCCCCGCAACCGCGCCCGGGGCCGCTCTTCGGAGCGCCCAGGAGTGGGTCTCCGCGCTCATCGGAGAAGCCCATCGGTGAGCCCTTCCGCTCATACGGGAGGCGGATTCCGCAGGCCGCCCGCACCCTGGTAGGAGCCGGAAAACACGGGTACGGACGGGGGTAGGCTCGACAGCATCCGGTGCGGTCGAAGTCACCGGTCTACAACAGTTGGAGAGGAGCCCTGACTCAGGGTGAGCACCAAGCCGACCACCACAGACCTCCAGTGGACCGAATTGGACCAGCGGGCCGTGGACACCGTCCGCGTCCTCGCCGCGGACGCCGTACAGAAAGTCGGAAACGGCCACCCGGGCACGGCGATGAGCCTGGCTCCCGCCGCGTACACCATCTTCCAGAAGGTGATGCGGCACGACCCGGCGGACGCGGACTGGACCGGCCGCGACCGGTTCGTGCTCTCGGCGGGGCACAGCAGCCTGACCCTGTACATCCAGCTCTACCTGGCCGGCTACGGCCTGGAGCTGGCGGACCTGGAGTCGTTCCGCACCTGGGGCTCGAAGACCCCGGGCCACCCGGAGTACGGCCACACCACCGGGGTCGAGACGACGACCGGCCCGCTGGGCCAGGGTGTCGCCAACGCCGTGGGCATGGCCATGGCCGCCCGCTACGAGCGCGGTCTGTTCGACCCGGAGGCGGCCCCCGGCACCTCCCCGTTCGACCACATGGTGTGGGTCGTCGCCGGTGACGGCTGCCTCCAGGAGGGCATCTCGGCCGAGGCGTCCTCGCTGGCCGGCCACCAGAAGCTGGGCAACCTGGTCCTGCTGTGGGACGACAACCACATCTCCATCGAGGGCGACACGGAGACCGCGGTCTCCGAGGACACCGTCAAGCGCTACGAGGCGTACGGCTGGCACGTCCAGCGCGTCGACCAGCTGCCCAGCGGCGACCTGGACCCCGAGGGCCTCTACCACGCGCTGCTGGCCGCCAAGGCCGAGACCGAGCGCCCCTCGTTCATCGCGGCCCGCTCGATCATCGCCTGGCCCGCCCCGCACGCCCAGAACACCGAGGCGTCGCACGGCTCGGCGCTCGGCGACGACGAGGTCGCCGCGACCAAGAAGGTGCTCGGCTTCGACCCGGAGAAGTCCTTCGACGTCGCCGACGAGGTCATCGCGCACACCCGCCGCGCCCTGGACCGGGGCCGCGAGGCGAAGGCCGAGTGGCAGAAGGGCTTCGACGCCTGGCGCGCCGCCAACCCGGAGCGCGCCGCCGACTTCGACCGGATCGCCGCGGGCGAACTGCCCAAGGGCTGGGAGGACAGCCTGCCGGTCTTCGAGACGGGCAAGGGCGTCGCCACCCGCGCCGCGTCCGGCAAGGTGCTCCAGGCGCTCGGCGGGATCATCCCCGAGCTGTGGGGCGGCTCCGCCGACCTGGCCGGTTCGAACAACACCACGATCGACAAGACGTCGTCGTTCCTCCCCGCGGGCAACCCGCTGCCGGAGGCCGACCCGTACGGCCGCACGATCCACTTCGGCATCCGCGAGCACGCGATGGCCGCCGCGATGAACGGCATCGCGCTGCACGGCAACACCCGCATCTACGGCGGCACCTTCCTGGTGTTCTCCGACTACATGCGCAACGCCGTGCGCCTGTCCGCGCTGATGCACCTGCCGGTGACCTACGTGTGGACGCACGACTCGATCGGCCTCGGCGAGGACGGCCCGACCCACCAGCCGGTGGAGCACCTGGCCTCGCTGCGCGCCATCCCGGGCCTCAACGTCGTGCGCCCGGCCGACGCCAACGAGACCGCCATCGCCTGGCGCGAGATCCTGCGCCGCTACACCAAGGTGTTCGGCGAGGGCGCCCCGCACGGCCTGGCGCTGACCCGCCAGGGCGTGCCGACGTACGAGGCGAACGAGGACGCCGCCAAGGGCGGCTACGTGCTCTTCGAGGCCGAGGGCGGCAAGCCCCAGGTCGTGCTGATCGGTACGGGCTCCGAGGTCCAGCTCGCCGTCGAGGCGCGCGAGGAGCTCCAGGCGGCCGGAATTCCGACCCGCGTGGTCTCGATGCCGTGTGTCGAGTGGTTCGAGGAGCAGGAACAGGGTTACAAGGACTCCGTCCTGCCGCCTTCGGTGAAGGCGCGCGTGGCCGTCGAGGCGGGCATCGGCCTGACCTGGTACCGGTACGTCGGCGACGCCGGCCGGATCGTCTCGCTGGAGCACTTCGGCGCTTCGGCGGACGCCAAGGTCCTGTTCCGGGAGTTCGGCTTCACCGGCGAGAACGTCGCCGCCGCCGCCCGGGAATCCCTCGCCGCCGCCACGCGCTGACGCCGGTATACGACTAGTAGGAGATGCATTTCTCATGACAGACGCACTCAAGCGCCTCTCCGACGAGGGCGTGGCGATCTGGCTCGACGACCTCTCGCGCAAGCGGATCACCTCGGGCAACCTGGCCGAGCTGATCGACCAGAGCCACGTCGTGGGGGTCACGACCAACCCCTCGATCTTCCAGAAGGCCATCTCGCAGGGCGACGGTTACGACCAGCAGCTCGCCGACCTCGCGGCCCGCAAGGTGACCGTCGAGGAGGCGATCCGCATGATCACCACCGCGGACGTCCGCGACGCGGCCGACATCCTCCGCCCGGTCTTCGACGCGACGGACGGCCAGGACGGCCGGGTCTCCATCGAGGTCGACCCGCGCCTGGCGCACGACACGACGGCCACGGTCGCCGAGGCGAAGCAGCTGGCCTGGCTGGTGGACCGCCCGAACACGCTGATCAAGATCCCGGCGACCAAGGCGGGCCTGCCCGCGATCACCGAGACGATCGGCCGGGGCATCAGCGTCAACGTCACGCTGATCTTCTCGCTGGAGCGCTACCGCGCGGTCATGGAGGCCTACCTGGCGGGCCTGGAGAAGGCGAAGGCCGCGGGCCTGGACCTCTCCAAGATCCACTCGGTTGCCTCGTTCTTCGTGTCCCGCGTGGACACCGAGATCGACAAGCGCCTGGACGCCGTCGGCGGCGACGAGGCGAAGGCCGCGAAGGGCAAGTCCGCCCTGGCCAACGCCCGGCTCGCCTACGAGGCGTACGAGGAGGTCTTCGCCGGTGAGCGCTGGGCCGCCCTGGACAAGGCGCACGCCAACAAGCAGCGTCCGCTGTGGGCCTCGACCGGCGTGAAGGACCCGGCCCTCAAGGACACCCTGTACGTGGTGGACCTCGTCGCGCCGAACACGGTCAACACCATGCCGGAGGCGACTCTGGACGCGGTGGCGGACCACGGCGAGGTCACCGGCGACACCGTCACCGGTGCGTACGACCAGGCTCGCGCCGACCTCGACGCGATCAAGAAGCTCGGCGTCGACTACGACGACGTCGTGCAGGTGCTGGAGGACGAGGGCGTCGAGAAGTTCGAGACGTCCTGGAACGACCTGCTCAAGTCGACCGAGGCGGAGCTTCAGCGCCTCGCTCCCTCGAAGGGCTGACCACTTTGTCTGGTGTTCCCGGAGCCAACCCGCTCCGTGACGCCCAGGACCGACGGCTCCCGCGCATCGCGGGGCCGTCGGGCCTGGTCATCTTTGGCGTCACGGGCGATTTGTCCCGTAAAAAGCTGATGCCCGCCGTGTACGACCTGGCCAACCGCGGCCTGCTGCCGCCGGGCTTCTCACTCATCGGTTTCGCGCGCCGCGACTGGGAGGACGAGGACTTCGCCCAGGTCGTCCACGACGCCGTCAAGGAGCATTCCCGTACGCCCTTCCGCGAAGAGGTCTGGCAGCAGCTCAGCCAGGGCATGCGCTTCGTGCAGGGCAACTTCGACGACGACGTGGCCTTCGAGACCCTGAGGGCCACGATCGAGGAGCTGGACAAGGCGCAGGGCACGGGCGGCAACTTCGCCTTCTACCTGTCCGTCCCGCCGAAGTTCTTCCCCAAGGTCGTCCAGCAGCTCAAGAAGCACGGGCTGGCCGACCAGAAGGAAGGCAGCTGGCGCCGCGCCGTCATCGAGAAGCCGTTCGGCCACGACCTGAAGAGCGCGCAGGAGCTCAACCAGCTCGTGCACGACGTCTTCCCGCCGAACGAGGTCTTCCGGATCGACCACTACCTCGGCAAGGAGACCGTCCAGAACATCCTGGCGCTCCGCTTCGCCAACACGATGTGGGAGCCGATCTGGAACCGGTCGTACGTCGACCACATCCAGATCACGATGGCCGAGGACATCGGGATCGGCGGCCGGGCCGGCTACTACGACGGCATCGGCGCCGCCCGCGACGTCATCCAGAACCACCTGCTGCAGCTGCTCGCGCTGACCGCGATGGAGGAGCCCGGCTCCTTCCACCCGAAGGCCCTGGTCGCCGAGAAGCTCAAGGTGCTCACGGCGGTGGAGCTGCCCGAGGACCTGGGCAAGCACACCGTGCGCGGCCAGTACACGCACGCCTGGCAGGGCGGCGAGGAGGCCGTCGGCTATCTGGAGGAGGACGGCATCGACCCCAAGTCGAAGACCGACACCTTCGCCGCGATCAAGCTGACGATCAACAACCGCCGCTGGGCGGGCGTCCCCTTCTACCTGCGCACCGGGAAGCGGCTCGGCCGCCGGGTCACGGAGATCGCGGTCGTCTTCAAGCGCGCCCCGTACCTGCCCTTCGAGTCCGGCGCGACGGAGGAGCTGGGCGGCAACGCCCTGGTCATCCGGGTGCAGCCGGACGAGGGCGTCACCGTGCGGTTCGGCTCCAAGGTGCCCGGCACCTCGATGGAGGTCCGGGACGTCACGATGGACTTCGCGTACGGCGAGTCCTTCACGGAGTCCAGCCCGGAGGCGTACGAGCGGCTCATCCTCGACGTGCTGCTCGGCGACGCCAACCTCTTCCCGCGCCACCAGGAGGTCGAGCTCTCCTGGAACATCCTCGACCCGATCGAGGAGTACTGGGACAAGCACGGCAAGCCCGCCCAGTACCCGGCCGGCACCTGGGGTCCGGCCGAGGCGGACGAGATGCTCGCACGCGACGGACGGAGCTGGCGCCGGCCATGAAGATCGATCTCACGGAAACCACGTCCAGCAAGATCAACCAGGCGCTCATCTCGGCGCGGCGCGCGGTCGGCGCCCCGGCGATCGGGATGGTCCTCACCCTCGTCATCGTCACCGACGAGGAGAACGCCTACGACGCGCTGAAGGCGGCCAGCGACTCCTCGCGGGAGCACCCCTCGCGGATCATCGCCGTCATCAAGCGGCTCAGCCGTTCGCCGCGCACCCGCCGCGACGCACGGCTCGACGCCGAGATCCGGGTCGGTTCCGACTCGGGCTCCGGCGAGACCGTGGTGCTCCGGCTCCACGGCGAGCTGGCCAACCACGCCCAGTCGGTCGTCCTGCCGCTGCTGCTTCCGGACGCCCCGGTGGTGCTGTGGTGGCCGCAGGACTCCCCCGCCGACCCGGCGAAGGACGCGCTCGGCGCGCTGGCCCAGCGCCGAATCACCGACACCTACTCGGCCGTGCACCCGCTCGACGAGCTGGCGGTGCGCGCCGACACGTACCGGCCCGGTGACACGGACCTGGCGTGGACGCGCATCACGCCGTGGCGTTCGATGCTGGCCGCCGCGCTCGACCAGCAGCCGGAGGAGGTCGTCTCGGCCACGGTCGAGGGCGAGTCGGACAACCCGAGCTGCGAGCTGCTCGCCATGTGGCTCGCGGACCGGCTCGGCGTGCCGGTGGAGCGCACCACCTCGGGCGGCCCCGGTCTGACGGCCGTCCGGATGGTGACCAAGAAGGGCGACATCGTCCTGGACCGGGCCGACGGCTCGCTCGCCACGCTCTGCATGGTGGGCCAGCCGGATCGCGCGGTGGCGCTCAAGCGGCGCGAGACGGCGGAGCTCCTCGCGGAGGAGCTGCGGCGGCTCGACCCGGACAACATCTACGAGTCGACCGTGAAGTTCGGCGTGGACCGCCTCCGGAAGGCGGGCCCGGGCGAGTCGGCCAAGGCACCCGCCCCGGCCTCCGACAAGGCCCCCGCCGCGAAGAAGGCCGCCCCGGCGAAGAAGGCGGCGGCGAAGTGACGGGAGTCCCGCAGCTCGTCGTGCACCGCGACAAGGAGCTGATGGCGCAGGCCGCCGCGGCCCGGCTGATCACGAAGATCGTGGACGCCCAGGCCGCGCGCGGCGACGCCTCGGTGGTGCTCACCGGCGGGCGCAACGGCAACGGCCTGCTGGCCGCGCTCGCCGCCGCGCCCGCCCGGGACGCGGTCGACTGGTCGCGGCTCGACCTGTGGTGGGGCGACGAGCGGTTCCTGCCGGAGGGCGACCCGGAGCGCAATGTCACGCAGGCCCGCGAGGCCCTGCTGGACGCCGTGCCCCTGGACCCCTCGCGGGTGCACGTCATGCCGGCCTCGGACGGCCCCTACGGCCCGGACGCCGACGCCGCGGCCGCCGGGTACGCGGCCGAGCTGGCGGCCGCCTCGGCGCCGCAGGACCACGGCCCGGTGCCGGAGTTCGACGTGCTGATGCTGGGCGTCGGCCCGGACACGCACGTCGCCTCGCTCTTCCCGGAACTGCCCGGGGTGCGCGAGACCGAGCGCACCGTCGTCGGTGTGCACGGTGCGCCCAAGCCGCCGCCGGTCCGGGTCTCGCTGACGCTGCCCGCCATCCGGGCGGCGCGCGAGGTGTGGCTGCTGGCCGCGGGCGAGGACAAGGCGGAGGCGGTCGCCATCGCCCTGTCCGGGGCCGGTGAGATCCAGGCGCCGGCGGCCGGTGCGTACGGCCGTGCCCGGACGCTGTGGCTGCTCGACGCGGCGGCGGCCTCCCGCCTCCCGCGCGCCCTGTACCCCCCGGCTTCCGCCTGACCGCCCGTCAGCGGGGTTGCCCACGGGCCCGGTTCGTCCTTCGGGGCGGGCCGGGCCCGGCGCGTTTTCCGGGGCGGCACGTGAAAGGCTCGGCCCCATGCGTATCGGAACCGTGGTGATGGGCGCGTCGGACGTGGCGCGCGCGGCGGCCTTCTGGAAGGCGGCCCTGGGTTACGTGGAGCGGGAGCCGGCCACGGAGGACTGGGTGGTCCTGGTCCCCGCCGAGGGGCCGGGCGTCGGGCTCTCGCTGGGCCGCAGCGACGCCCCGGTGCAGGAGGTCCCCCGGGTCCACCTCGACCTGTACACGGAGGAGCAGGACGCCGAGGTGGCCCGGCTGCTCGCGCTGGGCGCGGCGGAGGTCGACTGGGCGCTGTATCCGGAGGACCCGGACTTCGTGGTGCTGGCGGACCCGGAGGGCAACCGCTTCTGCGTCATCGACACGACGCACGGCTGAGGGGGCCCCGCGCGAGCTGCGGGGCCCCCTCACGCGGGACTCAGCGCCCGCGCAGCTCGCGGTAGGTCGAGACGAGCGCGGCGGTCGAGCTGTCCAGCTGCTCGCCGCCCTTGCCCTCGGTCAGGACGGGCTCGATCTTCTTGGCGAGGACCTTGCCGAGCTCGACGCCCCACTGGTCGAAGGAGTCGATGTTCCAGATGGCGCCCTGGACGAAGACCTTGTGCTCGTACAGGGCGATCAGCTGGCCGAGCACGGACGGCGTGAGCCGGTCGGCGAGGATCGTCGTCGTGGGGTGGTTGCCCCGGAACGTCTTGTGCGCCACCAGCTCCTCGGGGACGCCCTCGGCGCGCACCTCGTCCGGCGTCTTGCCGAAGGCCAGGGCCTGGGTCTGCGCGAAGAAGTTGGCCATCAGCAGGTCGTGCTGGGCGACCAGCCCGGGCAGCAGGTCCTCGACCGGCTGCGCGAAGCCGATGAAGTCGGCCGGGATCACCTTCGTACCCTGGTGGATCAGCTGGTAGTAGGCGTGCTGGCCGTTGGTGCCGGGGGTGCCCCAGACGACCGGTCCGGTCTGCCAGTCGACGGGGTTGCCGTCGCGGTCCACGGACTTGCCGTTGGACTCCATGTCCAGCTGCTGGAGGTACGCGGTGAACTTGGACAGGTAGTGGCTGTAGGGCAGCACCGCGTGCGACTGGGCGTCGAAGAACGCGCCGTACCAGACGCCCAGCAGGCCGAGCAGCAGCGGCGCGTTCTCCTCGGCGGGGGCGGTGCGGAAGTGCTCGTCCACGAGGTGGAAGCCGTCGAGCATCTCGCGGAACCGGTCCGGGCCGATGGCGATCATCAGCGAGAGGCCGATGGCGGAGTCGTACGAGTAGCGGCCGCCGACCCAGTCCCAGAACTCGAACATGTTGGCCGTGTCGATGCCGAAGTCCGCGACCTTCTCCGCGTTGGTGGAGAGCGCCACGAAGTGCTTGGCGACGGCCTCCTGACCGGCCCTCAGTCCGGTGAGCAGCCAGTCACGGGCGGAGGTGGCGTTGGTGATCGTCTCGATCGTGGTGAAGGTCTTCGAGGCGATGATGAAGAGCGTCTCGGCCGGGTCGAGGTCGCGCACGGCCTCGTGCAGGTCGGCGCCGTCCACGTTGGAGACGAAGCGGAAGGTGAGCGAGCGGTCCGTGAAGGAGCGCAGCACCTCGTACGCCATGGCGGGGCCCAGGTCCGAGCCGCCGATGCCGATGTTGACGATGTTCTTGATGGGCTTGCCGGTGTGACCGGTCCACTCCCCCGACCTGACCCGGTCGGAGAAGGCCGCCATCTTGTCGAGCACCGCGTGCACGGCCGGCACCACGTTCTCGCCGTCGACCTCGATGACGGCCTCGCGCGGGGCGCGCAGGGCGGTGTGCAGGACGGCCCGGTCCTCGGTGGTGTTGATCTTGTCTCCGCGGAACATGGCGTCACGCAGCCCGAACACATCGGTGGCCGCGGCGAGTTCGCGCAGGAGCGTCAGCGTCTCGTCGGTGACGAGGTGCTTGGAGTAGTCGAGGTGCAGGTCACCGACCCGGAGGGTGTACCCGGTGCCGCGCTCCGGGTCGTCCGCGAACAGCTGGCGCAGATGGCTCGACCCGAGCTGCTCACGGTGCTTTCCCAGCGCCGCCCATTCCGGCGTCTGGTTGAGCCTGGTACGGCTTGTTGCGTTCATCCCGGACATCAGCCCACTTCTCTCGTAACCGCAGTTCCCCGCTGCCCCTCCAACCTAATTGATCAGGCGGCCGGACGCGGCAGCGGCGGGCTGCGGCACGGCGGAAGCACTCCGGCCGGACCCCGAGGGGGGCCGGCCGGTGAACGTCTCTAGATCTCGCCGCGCAGTTTCGCCAGGGCCTCGGCGAGGATGGCCTCGCCGTCGGCGTCGCTGCGGCGCTCGCGTACGTACGCGAGGTGCGTCTTGTACGGCTCGGTGCGCGGCGGGTCGGGCGGGCTCTCCGGGTCCTGGCCGGCCGGGAAACCGCAGCGCGGGCAGTCCCAGGTGTCCGGTACCTGCGCGTCATGGGCGAAGCTGGGCTGCGTCTCGTGCCCGTTCGAGCACCAGAAGGAGATGCGGAGCCGTGGCGCGGACTCGCCGCGCTCGGCCTCCCCCATCGGCCCCGCCCCGACCCGGCTTCCTCGGATCGCGTTGCCACTTGCCACGGTCGTAACTCCCTGCGTGATGGTGCTCGAAGATGCCCCAGTCTACGTAAGGCCCAACGCGCGTCCAGTGAAAGGAGTTACACGGTCACCGGGAATCGCGTACGACGGGTCAGTTGTCCAGCTTGATGAGCAGACCAAGCACCACGATGCACGCGAACCAGCCCAGACCGACCACCACGGTGATGCGGTCGAGGTTGCGCTCGGCGACCGAGGAGCCGCCGACGGAGGACTGCATGCCGCCACCGAACATGTCGGAGAGACCGCCGCCCTTGCCCTTGTGCATCAGCACCAGCAGCATCAGCAGCAGGCTGAAGACGATCAGGGCGATCTCGAACCCCAGAATCACGGCTGGTCCCTACTTTCCGGAAATACCGACTGCTTGTGCGAACAACGGGGGCCGGGAGGCTGCCCTCCCCGGCCCCCGCAAGGGTACGACGGATCCGCGCTACCGCATACTCACTGGTCGCGGAAGCGGACGATCTTGACGAACTCGTCCGCGTCGAGCGCCGCGCCGCCGATCAGGGCGCCGTCGACGTCGGGCTGGGCCATGATCGCGGCCACGTTGCCGGACTTCACCGAGCCGCCGTACTGGATGCGGACCGCGTCGGCCAGCTCCTGCGAGTACAGCTCGGCCAGGCGGACGCGGATCGCACCGCAGACCTCCTGGGCGTCCTCCGGGGTGGCGACCTCGCCGGTGCCGATGGCCCAGACCGGCTCGTAGGCGATCACGATGGACTCGGCCTGCTCGGCCGGGATGTCCTTCAGGGCGCCGTCGAGCTGCGCGAGGGTGTACGCGACCTGGTCGCCGGCCTTGCGGATGTCCAGGCCCTCGCCGACGCAGAGGATCGGGGTCAGCCCGTGCTTGTACGCGGCCTTCACCTTGGCGTTGCAGACCTCGTCGGTCTCCGCGTGGTACTGGCGGCGCTCGCTGTGGCCGACGGCGACGAAGGTGCACTTCAGCTTGGCGAGCATGGGGCCGGAGATCTCACCGGTGTACGCGCCGGAGTCCTGCGCCGAGATGTCCTGGGCGCCGTACTTGATCTTCAGCTTGTCGCCGTCGACCAGCGTCTGCACGGAGCGCAGGTCGGTGAAGGGCGGCAGGACGGCGACCTCGACGGCGTCGTAGTCCTTGTCGGCCAGGGCGAAGGCGAGCTTCTGGACGTGGGCGATGGCCTCAAGGTGGTTGAGGTTCATCTTCCAGTTGCCCGCCATCAGCGGGGTGCGAGTGGTCATGAAAGGTCAGTCCTCCAGAGCGGCGAGGCCGGGAAGCGTCTTGCCCTCGAGGTATTCGAGGCTGGCGCCGCCACCGGTCGAGATGTGTCCGAACGCGTTCTCGTCGAAGCCCAGGATGCGGACCGCGGCGGCGGAGTCGCCACCGCCGACCACGCTGAAGCCCGAGGAGTCGACGAGGGCCTGGGCGACGGCCCGGGTGCCCTCGGCGAAGTCGGGGTGCTCGAAGACGCCCATCGGGCCGTTCCAGAAGACGGTGGCCGCGTCGGCGAGCTTCGATGCGTAGAGCTTGTTGGTCTCCGGACCGTTGTCCAGGCCCATCTGCCCGGCCGGCATGGCGTCGGCGGCGACGGTCTCCGGGTGGGCCGGGGCCTTGGTCTTCAGGTCCGGGAAGGAGGGGGCGACGACGACGTCGACGGGGAGCACGAACTCCACGCCCTTGTCCTCGGCGCGCCGCAGGTACTCCTGGACCGCCGGGATCTGGTCCTCCTGGAGCAGCGAGCTGCCGACCTCGTGGCCCTGGGCCTTGAGGAAGGTGTACGCCATGCCGCCGCCGATGAGGATGCGGTCGGCCCGCTCCAGGAGGTGGTCGATGACGCCGAGCTTGTCGGAGACCTTGGCGCCGCCGAGGACCACCGCGTAGGGGCGCTGGACGTCGTCGGTGAGCTTCTTCAGGACGCCGACCTCGGTGGCGATGAGGTCGCCGGCCGCGTGCGGGAGGCGGGCCGGGAGGTCGAAGACCGAGGCGTGCTTGCGGTGGACGGCGCCGAAGCCGTCGCCCACGTACAGGTCGGCCAGCTCGGCGAGCTGGTCCGCGAAGGCACCGCGCTCGGCGTCGTCCTTGGAGGTCTCGCCGGGGTTGAAGCGGAGGTTCTCGATGACCGCGACCTGGCCGTCGGTGAGCGCGGCGACGGTGGCGCGGGCGGACTCGCCGACCGTGTCGGTCGCGAACGCCACGTCGGCGCCGAGCAGTTCGCCGAGCCGGGTGGCGGCGGGGGCCAGCGAGAACGCCGGGTCCGGGGCGCCCTTGGGGCGGCCGAGGTGCGAGGCGACGACGACCCGGGCGCCGGCCTCGGCCAGCTTGCGGACGGTCGGGGTGACGGCGCGGATGCGGCCGTCGTCGGTGATGGTGGTGCCGCTCAGCGGCACGTTGAGGTCGGCGCGGACGAATACCCGCTTACCGGCGACCCCTTCGGCGAGAAGTGCGTCGATCGTCTTCATCTGTCTGGACTCCTTGGAGGACGAGTGAGCATGCGAGGGGGCTCGAACAGCGCAGCGTCGCGCTGTTCGAGCCCCGTGCTCACATCGAGATGCCTGCCGGTACGGCGGTGCTCAGAGCTGGCCGCCGACGAAGACGGTGAGGTCCACGAGACGGTTCGAGTAGCCCCACTCGTTGTCGTACCAGCCGAGGATCTTCACCGTGTTGCCCTCCTGGACCATCGTCAGGGAGGAGTCGAAGGTGCAGGACGCCGGGTCGCTGACGATGTCCGAGGACACGATCGGGTCCTCGGTGTAGTACAGGATGCCCTTGAGGTCGCCGTCGTCAGCGGCCTTCTTGAACGCGGCGTTGACCTCGTCCTTGGTGACCTCGCGCTGGAGGGTCACGACCAGGTCGGTGGCCGAGCCGGTCGGGACCGGGACGCGCATCGCGATGCCGTCGAGCTTGCCCTTGAGCTGCGGCAGGACCAGAGCGGTCGCCTTGGCGGCACCGGTCGTGGTCGGGATGATGTTCTCGGCGGCGGCGCGGGCGCGGCGCAGGTCCGAGTGCGGGAAGTCCAGGATGCGCTGGTCGTTGGTGTACGCGTGGACCGTCGTCATGAGGCCCTTGACGATGCCGAAGTTCTCGTCCAGAACCTTGGCCATCGGGGCGACACAGTTGGTCGTGCAGGACGCGTTGGAGATGACGTGGTGGTTGGCCGCGTCGTACTTGTCCTGGTTGACGCCCATCACGATGGTGATGTCCTCGTCCTTGGCCGGAGCCGAGATGAGGACCTTCTTCGCGCCACCGGCGATGTGCTTCGCGGCGTCGGCCTTCTTGGTGAAGATGCCGGTCGACTCGATGACGATGTCGACGCCCAGCTCACCCCAGGGGATGTCGGCCGGGTTGCGCTCGGAGAGCACCTTGATGGTGTGGCCGTCGACGGTGATGGTGTCGGCGGTGTGGCTGACCTCGGCCTTCAGACGACCCAGAATGGTGTCGTACTTCAGCAGGTGAGCCGTGGTCGCAGTGTCACCCAGGTCGTTGACAGCCACGATCTCGATGTCCGCACCCTGCTCCAGCAGCGCGCGGAAGTAGTTACGACCGATGCGGCCAAAGCCGTTGATGCCTACGCGGATCGTCACGAACCGATCTCCTCGTTAGGTACGCCGGTTTTCGACGCCGGCGAGTTGTATTGGGATGTCCCCGACCGCCTACGACCCTACCTCTCCGGAGCCGCCGGGGTGACATCGAGCGGGGCCGTAAGAACGCGGTAAGCCCGTACTCCCCAGTAGGAATACGGGCTTCCGCGTGCTGTCCGGCGTTCCGCGCGACGATTACGCAGCGTCAACGGCCGCGTTCCTGCGGGCCGTTCCCCGCGCGGGGCGCGTACGGCCGGTACGGCTCAGCCGACCAGGCCGTCCGCCAGCTCTTCGCTGAGAGTGGATTCCGTGCCGGGGATGCCCAGGTCCTGGGCGCGCTTGTCGGCCATCGCGAGGAGCCGGCGGATGCGGCCCGCGACCGCGTCCTTGGTCAGCGGCGGGTCGGCGAGGGCGCCCAGCTCCTCCAGCGACGCCTGCTTGTGCTCCATGCGCAGCCGCCCGGCGGCCGCCAGGTGCTCCGGGACCTCCTCGCCCAGGATCTCCAGGGCGCGGCCGACCCGGGCACCTGCGGCGACCGCGGCCCGGGCGGAGCGGCGCAGGTTGGCGTCGTCGAAGTTGGCGAGGCGGTTGGCGGTGGCCCGGACCTCGCGGCGCATCCGGCGCTCCTCCCAGGCCAGCACCGATTCATGGGCGCCGAGCCGGGTGAGCAGGGCGCCGATCGCGTCGCCGTCGCGGACGACGACCCGGTCCACGCCGCGCACCTCGCGGGCCTTGGCCGCGATGGAGAGCCGGCGGGCGGCGCCGACCAGGGCGAGCGCGGCCTCCGGGCCGGGGCAGGTCACCTCCAGCGAGGAGGAGCGGCCCGGCTCGGTGAGCGAGCCGTGCGCCAGGAACGCCCCGCGCCAGGCGGCCTCGGCGTCGCAGGTGGCCCCCGAGACCACCTGCGGGGGCAGGCCGCGGATGGGGCGGCCCCGGCCGTCGACGAGCCCGGTCTGGCGCGCCAGCTGGTCGCCGCCGGCCACCACCCGTACGACGTAGCGCGAGCCGCGCCGCAGCCCGCCGGGGGCCATCACGATGAGCTCCGAGCTGTGCCCGAAGATCTCCAGGATGTCCCGCTTGAGCCGGCGCGCCGCCATCGCGGTGTCCAGCTCCGCCTCGATCACGATCCGGCCGCTCACCAGGTGGAGGCCGCCCGCGAACCGGAGAATCGCCGAGACCTCTGCCTTCCTGCAGCAGGTCCGGGTCACGGGAAGCCGGGAGACTTCGTCCTTCACCGCCGGCGTCATCGCCATGGGCCGATCCTTCCATGCATCCGAAAAATACGGTCGTACGCGGCGGCCAACAGCTCCGGATCATGGATCGGAACGCCGTCGGGTGAGGCCACGGGCGCCAGCTCGACCGCGGCACCGAGCCGTTTGGCTGCGTCGGCGAGGGAATCGCGGTCGGGCACGGCGGCCTCGTCGGCCAGCACCACGTCCAGGGCGAGTTTAGGGGCGTGTCGTCCCAAAACCTCCAAATGACGCTGCGGTGAGAAGCCTTCTGTTTCACCGGGCTGCGGTGCGAGGTTCAACGAAAGCACCTTGCGGGCCTTCGTCTCGATCAATGCGTCCAGCAGTTCGGGGACCAGCAGGTGCGGGATGACCGAGGAGAACCAGGAGCCCGGGCCCAGGACCACCCAGTCCGCGTCCCGGACGGCGGCGACCGCCTCGGGGACGGCCGGCGGGTCGGCCGGGACCAGGTGCACGGACTGCACCTCGCCCGGGGTGAGGGCCACGGTGGCCTGGCCGCGCACGGTGTCCACGTCCTCGGGGCGGTCCGGGTCGTGGCCCTTGACGAGGGCCTGGAGCTCCAGCGGCACGGCGGACATGGGCAGCACCCGGCCGTGCGCGCCGAGCAGCTTGCCGACCAGGTCCAGGGCCTGGACGTGGTCGCCCAGCTGCTCCCAGAGGGCGACGATCAGCAGATTGCCGACCGCGTGCTCGTGCAAGTCGCCCTTGGACTGGAAGCGGTGCTGGATGACCTGGGCCCAGGTCTGGCCCCACTCGTCGTCGCCGCACAGGGCGGCCAGCGCCTTGCGCAGGTCGCCGGGGGGCAGGACGCCCAGCTCCTCGCGCAGCCGCCCGCTGGAGCCCCCGTCGTCGGCGACGGTGACCACGGCGGTCAGATCGCCGGTGATCCGGCGCAGCGCGGTGAGGGAGGCGGACAGGCCCATGCCGCCGCCGAGGGCGACGACCTTGGGCTGGGCGCCGCGCTTGCGCACGGAGAGCGTGGGCGCCGCTCCCCGCAGCCGGCGCAGGCGCAGATTGCGACTGGTCACTCGCGCCCCATGTCCCTGTGTACGAGCACGGTCTCGATCCCCTCCGTGGCGAGCCGGGCCGCCAGCTTCTCGGACATCGCCACCGAGCGGTGCTTGCCGCCCGTGCAGCCCACCGCGATGGTCACATAGCGCTTGCCCTCGCGGCGGTACCCCGCGGCGACGAGCTGGAGCAGTTCGGTGTACTGGTTGAGGAACTCCTTGGCGCCGGGCTGGTCGAAGACGTACGCCGACACCTCCTCGTTGAGCCCGGTGAAGGGGCGCAGCTCCGGGACCCAGTGCGGGTTGGGAAGGAAGCGGCAGTCGACCACCAGGTCGGCGTCGACCGGCAGGCCGTACTTAAAGCCGAAGGACATCACCGTGGCGCGCAGCTCCGGCTCCTCGTCGCCGGCGAACTGGGCGTCCATCTTGGCGCGCAGCTCGTGGACGTTGAGGCTGGAGGTGTCGATCACCAGGTCGGCGTCGCCGCGCAGCTCGCGCAGCAGGTCGCGCTCGGCGGCGATGCCGTCCACGATGCGGCCGTCGCCCTGGAGAGGGTGGGGGCGGCGGACCGACTCGAAGCGGCGGACCAGCGCGTCGTCGGAGGACTCCAGGAAGACCACCCGGCGGGTGACGCCCTTGGCGTCCAGGTCGGCGAGGGATTCGCGCAGGTTGTCGAAGAAGCGGCGGCCCCGCACGTCGACCACGACGGCGATCCGGGCCACATTGCCCTGGGAGCGGGCGCCGAGCTCCACCATGGTGGGGATCAGCGCGGGCGGCAGGTTGTCCACGACGAACCAGCCGAGGTCCTCCAGACACTTGGCCGCGGTGCTGCGTCCGGCGCCGGACATGCCGGAGATGATCACCAGCTCCGGGATGGCCGCGGCGGCGTCGCCCGTCTCGGTCGGGGTGCCCGTACTCACGTGTGCTGCTCCGTCTGCTCGGTCCGTGCGGTCGTGCCCGTGTTCATGTTCGTGCTCGGTCATGTCGTGCTGCCCCCGTCGTCCTCTTCCATGATCTCTCCTGTGGCCGTGTTCACGGCGGGTGCGGCCGGGGCGGCCGCCGCGAGGGCGACGGCCACGGACTCCGCTGTCCTGCGGCCTATCCCGGGAACCTCGCAGATCTCTTCGATTGTCGCCTGCCGCAGCTTCTTGACGGAGCCGAAATGCTTGATCAGGGCCTGTTTCCGGGTGTCCCCGAGGCCGGGGACGGCGTCCAGCGGGCTGGAGCGGATGCGCTTGGCCCGCTTGGCGCGCTGGTAGGTGATGGCGAAGCGGTGCGCCTCGTCGCGGACGCGCTGGAGGAGATACAGGCCCTCGCTGGAGCGGGGCAGGACCACCGGGTCGTCGTCATCGGGCAGCCAGACCTCTTCGAGACGCTTGGCGAGGCCACAGACCGCGATGTCGTCGATGCCCAGCTCGTCCAGGGCCCGCTTGGCGGCGGCGACCTGCGGCTGCCCGCCGTCCACGACGAGGAGCTGGGGCGGGTACGCGAACCGCTTGGGGCGGCCGTCGTCCTCGCGGGACTCCTCGGCGGCCGGGGCGTCCCGGTCGCCGTCGCCCGGGACCGCCGGGACGGGGCCGGTGGGTGCCGGGGTCTCCTCCCACTCCCCCGTGCGCTCCTTCTCCTGGAGGTAGCGGCGGAAGCGGCGGCTGATCACCTCGTGCATCGAGCGGACGTCGTCCTGGCCCTCGAAGCCCTTGATCTGGAAGCGGCGGTACTCCCCCTTGCGGGCGAGACCGTCCTCGAAGACCACCATGGACGCGACGACGTCGTCGCCCTGGAGGTGGGAGATGTCGAAGCACTCGATGCGCAGCGGTGCGGTGTCCAGGCCGAGGGCCTCGGCGATCTCCTCCAGGGCCCGGGAGCGGGTGGTGAGGTCGGAGGCCCGCTTGGTCTTGTGGAGTCCGAGCGCCTGCTGTGCGTTGCGCTGGACGGTGACCATCAGGTCCTTCTTGTCGCCGCGCTGCGGGATGCGCAGGCTGACCTGGGAGCCGCGCCGGTCCGCGAGCCACTGGGAGACCGCCGCCGGGTCCTCGGGCAGGGCCGGGACCAGGACCTCCTTGGGGACGGCGTCGCCGCTCTCCTCCCCGTACAGCTGCTGGAGGGCGTGCTCCACGAGGCCGGAGGTGTCGACGTTCTCCACTTTGTCGGTGACCCAGCCGCGCTGGCCGCGGACCCGGCCGCCCCGGACGTGGAAGATCTGGAGGGCGGCCTCCAGCTCGTCCTCGGCGACCGCGATGAGGTCGGCGTCGGTGGCGTCGGCGAGGACGACGGCGCTCTTCTCCATCGCGCGCTTCAGCGCCTCGACGTCGTCGCGCAGCCGCGCGGCCCGCTCGTACTCCATCTCCTCGGCGGCCGCCATCATGTCCTTCTCCAGGCGGCGGATGTACGTGCCGGTGCGGCCGGCCATGAAGTCGCAGAAGTCGTCCGCCAGTTCGCGGTGCTCCTCGGGGGTGACGCGGCCGACGCAGGGGGCCGAGCACTTGCCGATGTACCCGAGGAGACAGGGGCGTCCGGTGCGCGCGGCGTTCTTGAAGACCCCGGCGGAGCAGGTGCGGACGGGGAAGACGCGGAGCATCAGGTCGACCGTCTCGCGGATCGCCCAGGCGTGCCCGTACGGACCGAAGTAGCGCACGCCCTTCTTCTTGGCGCCGCGCATCACCTGGACGCGGGGGAACTCCTCGTTGAGCGTGACCGCCAGGTAGGGATAGCTCTTGTCGTCGCGGTACTTGACGTTGAACCGGGGGTCGAACTCCTTGATCCAGGAGTACTCCAGCTGGAGCGCCTCGACCTCGGTGGCGACGACCGTCCACTCCACGGAGGCGGCCGTGGTGACCATCGTGCGCGTACGCGGGTGGAGGCCGGAGAGGTCCTGGAAGTAGTTGGCCAGGCGCTGGCGCAGGCTCTTGGCCTTCCCGACGTAGATCACCCGGCGGTGCTCGTCGCGGAATTTGTAGACCCCCGGGGAGTCGGGGATCTGTCCCGGCTTGGGGCGGTAGCTGGAGGGGTCTGCCATGCTCCCCACCCTACTTGCGGCCAGTGACAGCGCGGGGTGCGCGGATGGCGCCGCGCTCCGGGGCAGGGGTGGGGAGCACCTGCCCCGGAGCGCGGGGTCGTGGGGCCGGGCGGGTCACCCGGTCCGGCGGCGGTTCCTGAGGCGCAGGGCCGTCACGCCGCACAGGGCGAGCACGGCGACGGCGCCTCCGGCGGCCGCCATGGAGCCCGCGGTCAGGGCGGTCCCGGTGGTGGAGGCGGCGGCGGCGATGGCGGGGCCGGCGCCCTTCTCGCCGGAGTCCTGCGTGCCTCCGCTCTTCGCCCCCGGCCCGTAACCGCCGGCCTCGCCCTTGCGGGCGTACGCGGAGCCGGGGAGCTTGTCCGCGTAGGCGGCGTGGACCCGGGTGCGGTAGGCGGAGAGCGTCGTCCCCTGCTTGCCGACCGCCCGGACGGCGTCCTGGTCGAGCGGGACGACCCGGTCGCCCTTCTGCACGTACCAGGCGTCGATCTGGGGCTCGTGGAAGACGATGCCGCCGGGCAGCTTGCGGGCGCCCGCCTCGCTGTAGCGCGCCTCGTCGTCGCCGGTGGCGATGTTCACCACCCGCATCGCGCCGTCCTTGCCGGGTTCCGGCAGCGTCCAGAGCGACGCCTTCTGCCCGTCCGAGGAGACGGCGGTGCTGGCCAGGTAGTCGAGGGAGGCGACGGGGGCGCCCGGCTCGCCCGCGACGAACCCGGCGGACAGGGTGCGCACCGGCACGGCCTCGCCCTGGATGCGGGGTGCCGCGGCCTTCTCGGTGACGGCGCCCTCGCGGGCGAAGAACCGGGACAGGGTGTTCAGGGTGGTGGCGTCGGTGGCCGCCTCGTGGGCCGCGGCCAGGGCGGCGGGACCGGCCTGGGGGCCGTCGGCGGCGGCCGCCTGCGGGGCGGCGGTGAGGAGGGCGGCGCCGGCGAGGACACCGGCGGCGGCCAGGGCGGCGGCGAGGGGGCGGCGGGAACCGATGGTGGTCATGGCGTCACGCCCCGATCCGGTAGAGCGAGTGGGTCCAGGAGAACTCGCTGTTGTTCACGTACCAGGAGTGCGAGGCCCAGTTGTACCGGTTGCTGGAGGGCCAGGGGTCGCCCCAGTAGACGAGGCTGTTGGCGTCGTCGTAGCCGTACAGGACGTGCATGTGGCCACCGCCCGACGACCACTGGATGCGGGTCTCGACCGGGCGTCCGGCGGCTATCTCACTCTGCACGGTGGAGTAGCGCAGCCAGCCGCTGACGTACGAGCCGGGGCTGATGCCCGCCCAGTACAGGGCGTTCTGCACGTTGTCGAGGGCGGCCTGCGAGTTGGGGCACTCGTAGCCCTGGGCGCGGTTGAAGGCGGCGTTGCAGAACTGGTTCTGGCTGTAGTCGCGGCCGTACCAGGTGGCGATGGTGTTGCCGGACGCGGCCCAGCACCAGTTGGTCTTCTGCTGGGCCTGCATCGTGATGTTCAGCCGCTTGGTGGCGGCGAGGGCGGCCGTCGGGGCGGACGCGGTCCGAACCTGGGCGGTGGCGGTGGCGCCGGCGATGCGGGGGTGGTCGGCGGCGGTGGCGGTCGCCGTGGGGACGGCGAGCAGCAGGGCGGCCAGTACGGCTGTCACCGACAGCCGGGCCGGCCTGGTTGCTGGGTTGCGCATGGCGTTCCTCCCGGGGCGGGGGGTGGGGGTTGTGAGGAGCGCGTCCGGACGCTGTGGAGGAGCATCAACCGTTGTCGGGGACGGGTCAACACGCTTGAATGCGGGTGAACACCGCGGTGTGAACGCCCGGGGCCGAGGTGTGAACGCACGCCCCGGCCACCTGCGGACCGGCACCCGCCGGCGCGGCCCCGGGCCCGGCCGGCGTGAACGTTCACCTGGAGGACCCATGCGGCACACCGAGGCCGAACTGGCGCAGGTGCTGCACACCGGACCGTTCCACCTGGCCCTGCGCACCGCGCTGTCGGTGCGCGGGCTGCCGCTCCAGCGGGTCCGGCACCATCTGGCGCACCGGGGGATCAAGCTCGGCGTGACCAGCCTGAGTTACTGGCAGCAGGGCGCCCGCCGCCCGCAGCGCCCGGAGTCGCTGCGCGCCGTGCGGGCCCTGGAGGAGGTCCTCGCCCTGCCGGCGCACTCGCTGCTCGGTCTCCTGGACGCCGAGGAGCCCCGCCCGGACACCGAGCGCCCGCCCGCGCGCACGTACCGCTCGCTGGTGGAGACGTCCGGGGCCGTGGAGCGGCTGCTCGCGGACCTGGAGTCACCCGCGGACGGCGGGCTGCACACGGTGGGCCATCAGGAGCGGGTACGGATCGGGCCGGGGCGCCGGATGCAGCAGCGGACCTCCCAGCATGTGGTGCGCGCCCACCGGGACGGCATCGACCGCTATCTCGCGGTGTACGTGGGCGATCCGGGCTGCGATCCGGCGCGGGTCGAGGTGGGTGCCCGGGAGAACTGCCGGACGGGCCGGGTCCGCTGGGACCGGGAGACGGGGGTGCTGATCGCCGAGCTGCTGTTCGACACCCGGCTGCGGGCGGGCGACACGTACCTCTTCGGCTACGGCTTCGAGGACGGCACGGGCGGGCCCTGCGGCGAGTACATGCGCGGCTTCACCTTCGGCGGCGGGCAGTACGTGCTCCAGGTCGGCTTCGCCGAGGAGGCGCTGCCGGTACGGTGCCGGAGCTTCGCCCAGGCGTCGGCGAGCGCGCCCCGCGGAGCGCGGGCGGAGCTCACGCTGACCGGCCGGCACCGGACCGTGCATCTGGTGGAGCAGGGGGTGCGGCCGGGGCTGGTCGGGATCGACTGGGACTGGGAGTAGGCGGGGAGTGCCGCCCGGGTCAGGCGTCGGGGCCCGCGATCAGCTTTCCGCCCTCGACGCGGACCGGGACGGCGGGCAGCGGCACGGTCGCCGGGCCGTGCACGGCCTTGCCGGTCGTCGTGTCGAAGCGGCTGCCGTGGCAGGGGCAGTGGCCCTCGTTCTTCTCGACCTTGTCCAGCAGGCAGCCGGCGTGGGTGCACTGGGCGCTGAAGCCCTTGAACTCCCCCTTGGCCGGGCAGGTCACGATGACGCGCTGCTCGCGGTAGAGCTTGGACTCGCCGACAGGGATCTCGTCGGGCGCGCCGAGCTCGACGGGGGCGGTGGGGGTCGGCGTCTGGGCGTGGCCGAGCTTCGAGTCGGTCGAGCAGGCGGCGGCTCCCAGCCCGGCGACGCCCGCGAGAGCGGCGCCCTTCAGCACGGTGCGGCGGGCGGCGGGCTGGCCGGACATGCGGTCTCCACGGGTCGGGGCGGTCAGATCGGGAAACCGTGCCGGAGCTGCCAGGGGCGGCCGCGGCATCGGTGACGTAACCGACGATACCGGCGGAGACGGGCGCCTCCGCGCGGGGGCCGGTCGTGGCGATCGTGGCCGGCCGGCCGGCCGGCGGGGCGGCCGGGAACGCGGCGAGGCGGCGGCCCCCACGGGTGGGGGCCGCCGCCTCGTACGGTGTGCCGCCGGCGTCAGGCCTTGCGGGCCCGGGCCGTCTTCTTGGCGGCCGTCTTCTTCGCCGTCGCCGTCTTGGCCGTGGCCGTCTTGGTGGCCGAGGCCGACTTCGCGGCGGCCGTCTTCTTCACGGCCTTCCTGCCCGCCGGCTTGCGCGCGGCCGGCACGGCCGCCTCGCTGACCCGGTCGGCGTCCAGGATGTCCTGGAGGAACTTCCCGGTGTGGCTGGCCGGGGCGCCCGCCACGTACTCCGGGGTGCCCTCGGCGATGACCAAGCCGCCGCCGCTGCCGCCCTCGGGGCCCATGTCCACGACCCAGTCGGCGGTCTTGATGACGTCGAGGTTGTGCTCGATGACGATCACCGAGTTCCCCTTGTCGACCAGGCCGGAGAGCACCTTGATCAGCTTGGAGATGTCCTCGAAGTGCAGACCGGTGGTCGGCTCGTCCAGGACGTAGACCGTGCGGCCGGTGGAGCGCTTCTGGAGCTCGCTGGCGAGCTTGACCCGCTGGGCCTCACCGCCGGAGAGCGTCGGCGCGGACTGGCCGAGCCGTACGTATCCGAGGCCGACCTCGTTGAGCGTGCGCAGGTGGCGGGCGATCGTGGGGACGGCCTCGAAGAACTCCAGGCCCTCCTCGATCGGCATGTCCAGCACCTCGGCGATGGACTTGCCCTTGTAGTGGACCTCCAGCGTCTCCCGGTTGTATCGCGCACCGTGGCAGACCTCGCACGGGACGTACACATCGGGCAGGAAGTTCATCTCGATCTTGATCGTGCCGTCGCCGGAGCAGTTCTCGCAGCGGCCGCCCTTGACGTTGAAGGAGAACCGGCCCGGCAGATAGCCGCGGACCTTGGCCTCCATCGTCTCCGCGAACAGCTTGCGGACGTGGTCGAAGACGCCGGTGTACGTGGCCGGGTTGGACCGGGGCGTACGGCCGATGGGCGACTGGTCGACGTGGACCACCTTGTCGACCAGGTCGTCGCCGTCGACCCGGGTGTGCCGGCCGGGCACCGACTTGGCGCCGTTCAGCTCGCGGGCCAGGTGGGTGTAGAGGATGTCGTTGACCAGCGTCGACTTGCCGGAGCCCGAGACGCCGGTGACGGCGGTCAGCACGCCGAGCGGGAAGGAGACGTCGATGTCCCGGAGGTTGTTCTCCCGGGCGCCGTGCACCGTGAGCAGCCGCGAGGGGTCCACGGGCCGCCGCACGTCGGGCACGGGGATGGACCGCTTGCCCGTGAGGTACTGACCGGTGACGGACTTGTCGTTGGCCAGCAGCTCCTTGAGCGAGCCGGAGTGGACGACCTTGCCGCCGTGCTCTCCGGCGCCGGGGCCGATGTCCACGACCCAGTCGGCGACCTTGATGGTGTCCTCGTCGTGCTCCACGACGATGAGCGTGTTGCCCATGTCGCGGAGGCGGACCAGGGTCTCGATCAGCCGGTGGTTGTCGCGCTGGTGCAGTCCGATGGAGGGCTCGTCCAGCACGTAGAGCACGCCGACGAGGCCGGAGCCGATCTGCGTGGCGAGCCGGATGCGCTGGGCCTCGCCGCCGGACAGGGTGCCGGCCGCGCGGTTCAGCGAGAGGTAGTCCAGGCCGACGTCGACCAGGAACTTCAGCCGCTCGTTGACCTCCTTGAGGACGCGCTCGGCGATCTTCTTGTCGCGGGCGTTCAGCTTGAGGCGGCCGAGGAATTCGGCGCACTCGCTGATGGACATCGCGGAGACCTCGGCGATGGACTTCTCCATCACCGTGACCGCGAGGACGATCGGCTTGAGCCGGGTGCCCTCACAGGTCGGGCAGGGGACCTCGCGCATGTACCCCTCGAAGCGCTCCCGGCTGGAGTCGCTCTCGGCCTCGGAGTGCCGCCGCTTGACGAACTGGACGGCGCCCTCGAAGGAGGGGGTGGTGTAGGCGCGCTCGCGCCCGTACCGGTTGCGGTAGCGGACCTCGGTCTGGATCTTGTGGCCGTGCAGCAGGGCCTTCTTGGCGCGCTGCGGCAGCCCGGCCCAGGGGATGTCCGTACGGAAGCCGAGGGCTTCGGCCAGGGCATTGATCTGGCGGCCGAAGTACTCCTTGGTGTGGCCGTGGGACCAGGGGTGGATGGCGCCCTCGTCCAGGGACTTCTCCTCGTCCGGGACGATCAGCTCCGGGTCGACCTCCATGCGCGTACCGATGCCGGTGCAGTCGGGGCAGGCGCCGAACGGGGAGTTGAAGGAGAAGGAGCGCGGCTCCAGCTCCTCGAAGGAGAGGTCGTCGTACGGGCAGTAGAGGTGCTCCGAGTACATCCGCTCGCGCTCGGGGTCGTCCTCGGGGAGGTCCACGAAGTCGAGCACGACCATGCCGCCGGAGAGGCCGAGCGCGGTCTCGACGGAGTCCGTCAGCCGGCGCTTGGCGCTGTCCTTCACGGTGAGGCGGTCGATGACCACCTCGATGGTGTGCTTCTCCTGCTTCTTGAGCGTGGGCGGCTCGGAGAGCTGGACGGTCGCGCCGTCCACCCGGGCGCGGCTGTAGCCCTTGGTCTGGAGGTCGGAGAACAGGTCGACGAACTCGCCCTTGCGCTCGCGCACCAGCGGCGAGAGCACCTGGAAGCGGCTGCCCTCGGGCAGGCCGAGGACCTTGTCCACGATGGCCTGCGGCGACTGGCGCGAGATCGGGCGGTGGCACTCGGGGCAGTGCGGCTTGCCGATCCTGGCGAAGAGCAGCCGGAGGTAGTCGTAGACCTCCGTGATGGTGCCGACCGTCGAGCGCGGGTTGCGCGAGGTCGACTTCTGGTCGATGGAGACGGCGGGCGACAGACCCTCGATGAAGTCGACGTCCGGCTTGTCCATCTGGCCGAGGAACTGCCGGGCGTACGAGGAGAGCGACTCCACGTAGCGCCGCTGGCCCTCGGCGAAGATCGTGTCGAAGGCGAGCGACGACTTGCCCGACCCGGAGAGCCCGGTGAAGACGATGAGGGAGTCGCGGGGGAGGTCGAGCGAGACGTTCTTGAGGTTGTGCTCGCGAGCGCCACGAACGATGAGACGGTCGGCCACGCCGGTCCGCACCTTTCTGGAGAGAAGCGGGGGAACTGAGCCCCTGGCCCAGGTTATGGGTGGCGCCACAGCGGTGTACGAAGCTTTCGACTTCGAGCGTATAGCACGCACATTCGAATTGCGGACGGCTGAGAACTCCTTCACCCGAACGAGTGGCCGAGGCTAGGCTCGGCCCCATGACTGATCATGCGCACGACCTGGCAGCACTCCGGGAAGCGACGGATCGGCTGCTCGGAGCCACCGGAAAACTGGACGACGCGGCACTGTCCGAGCCGTCACGGCTGCCGGGCTGGAGCCGCGGTCATGTCATCGCGCACCTCTCCCGTAACGCCGACGGGCTCGCAAATGTTCTCCGTGGGCTGCCGATGTACGCAGACAGCGAAACCCGAGACCGCGACATCGAGCGGGACGCCGCCCGGTCCCAGGAGCAGCAGCTGGCCGACCTGACGGCGAGCGCGGCCCGTTTCGTGGAGGCGGCGGCCGAGCCCGCGGACTGGTCGCGCACGGTGACCCTGCGCAACGGTGTGACGGACTCGGCCGCGCGCGTGCCCTTTCGGCGCCGCGGCGAGGTGGAGCTGCACCACGTCGACCTGGGCGTCGGCTACGAGCTGGAGGACCTGCCGGAGGAGTTCACCGCGCGGGAGATCGACTTCCTGGCCGAGCGGTTCGGCAGGCATCCGGAGGTCGTGTCGACGGCGATCGTCGACGACACCGGGCGGGTGTGGACGACGGGCGGCGGCGCGGAGGGCGGGCCGGTCGCGGTTCGGGGCACGGCGCCCGAGCTGCTCGGCTGGCTCAGCGGGCGGCGCGACGGCTCGGCGCTGACGGTCGACGGCGGAACGCTTCCGGCGCTGCCCCCGCTATAGGCTCGCCGCCCCCGCTATAGGCTGAGGAACATGACGTACAGCGGAGCGGTCAGGGTCGGCGGGCCCGCCGATGTGCACGAACTGACGGATCTGATGATCTCGAAGGTCGCCGTCGGCCCGATGGACAACAACGCCTATCTGCTGCGCTGCCGGGCCACCGGCGAGCAGCTGCTGATCGACGCGGCCGACGAGGCCGGGACGCTGCTGCGGTTGATCGGTGACGACTCGATCCTCTCCGTCGTCACCACCCACCGGCACCGCGACCACTGGCGGGCCCTGGCCGAGGTCGTCGCCGCGACCGGGGCGCGCACCTTCGCGGGCCGGTTCGACGCCGAGGGCATCGAGGTGCCGACGGAGGTCCTGGTCGAGGACGGCGACACGATCCGGGTGGGCGAGGTGGCGCTCACCGCCCGCCATCTGACCGGGCACACCCCGGGGTCGATCTCGCTCCTGTACGACGACCCGCACGGGGCGCCGCACCTGTTCACCGGGGACTGCCTCTTCCCCGGCGGCGTCGGCAACACGCACAAGGACCCCGAGGCGTTCGCGAGGCTGCTGCACGACGTGGAGACCAAGCTCTTCGCGCCGCTGCCGGACGAGACCTGGGTCTACCCGGGCCACGGGCGCGACACCACGCTGGGCGACGAACGGCCCCACCTGCCCGAGTGGCGCGCCCGGGGCTGGTGAGGCGGGGCCGTCCGTCCTCGTAGAGGCCCTAGACGCGGTCGCCGGTCTTCGCCTCGCGGGCCTCGGCCTCGGCCTTCTTCTTGTTGGCCATGAGGCTGGTGATCGTGGTGATGATCAGCACACCGCAGATGACGCCGAGCGAGACCGGGATGGAGATCTCGGGGACGTGCACCCCGGACTCGTGCAGCGCGTGCAGCACCAGCTTGATCCCGATGAACCCGAGGATCACCGACAGCCCGTAGCTGAGGTGGACCAGCTTCTCCAGCAGACCGCCGATCAGGAAGTACAGCTGGCGCAGGCCCATCAGAGCGAACGCGTTGGCGGTGAAGACGATGTACGGGTCCTGGGTGAGGCCGAAGATCGCGGGGATGGAGTCCAGCGCGAACAGCACGTCCGTGGTGCCGATGGCGAGCATGACGACCATCAGCGGGGTCAGGACGCGCTTGCCGTTGTTGCGGATGAAGAGCTTCGTGCCGTGGTACCGGTCGGCGACGCCGAAGCGGTGCTCGATGCTCTTGAGGAGGCGATTCTCCTCGAACTCCTCGTCCTCGTCGTCCGCCCGCGCCTCCTGGATGAGCTTCCAGGCGGTGTAGATCAGGAACGCGCCGAAGATGTAGAAGATCCACGAGAAGTTGGCGATGACGGCGGCGCCCGCGGCGATGAAGACCGCCCGCAGCACCAGCGCGATCAGCACACCGATCAGCAGCACCCGCTGCTGGAGGTGGGAGGGCACCGAGAACTTCGCCATGATCAGCACGAAGACGAAGAGGTTGTCGACGCTGAGCGACTTCTCGGTGATGTAGCCGGCGAAGAACTCGCCCGATGCCTGGGTCTCGCCGAAGACGAGCAGCCCGAGGCCGAAGAGGGCGGCCAGCACGATCCAGACGATCGTCCAGATCCCGGCTTCCTTGGTCGACACGTCATGGGGCTTGCGCCCGATGAAGAAGTCGACGGCGATGAGGGCGCACAGACCAAAGATGGTCAGCGCCCAGAGGGTCCATGAAACGTCCACTGCGCCTCCGGCAGTTCGCTACGGGCTACTGATCAGCGTCGTCGCTGCCGGAGGTCTCTTCCACCCGGGCGCGCGGGCTGCGCACCGGGGCCGGCGCCCCGGGACCGGTCACAGTCCGTACTGACGGGAACGCCGCGTATGGGAGTACTCCCCTCCGCTCCATGAACGGTACAGGAAATACCAAGGAAAGGTAAAGAGAAGCCTAAAGGATCTCCAAAATGCCAGGTCAGGGACTTTTACCGGGAGCTTTACGGGGGCTGCTCCGGCCGTACGGGGGCGGGCGGCGGCTCAGCGGGACCCGGTGCGGCGGGCCTGGGCCACCCGCTCCAGCACCTGGTCCAGGACCGCGCTCCCCGGCGGCGTCCTGGGCGGCTCGTACGTCCACGCATGACCGACCCAGGGGTCGGCCAGATGGTCGTCGGCGACCGGGGTGACCCGCAGCAGCGAGCGCCACAGCGGGTCCAGGATCGGGCCGTACTCGGACGCCTCCTCGCGGTCCGCGACCATCATCAGGTGGACGCCCACCGAGGGCCCCTCGTCGGCGAGGTAGCGCAGCTGGGTCACCGCCCGGTCGTCGAAGCCGTGCGGGAAGTCGTTGACGATCAGCAGCTGCTCGGCCGGGTCCAGGTCCGGCGGCAGCGAGTCGGCGGCACCGGCCCGGATCGCCATCTGCACCAGGTCGACCCGGCGGGTGAGGTGGGCGAGGACCGAGGAGACGCCCTGCGCCCCGGCGGCGGGCGGCGAGGGCAGCACCCCGGAGCGGACCAGCGGGGCGAGCGCGCCCGCGGCCGATCCGGCCGGGTCGATGACGTGGACCGTGAACTCGTTCGGCGGGTAGACCGCGAGCAGCCGGGCCGCGTGCAGCACGGCGGTCTCCATCGCGAGCCTGCGCAGCTGGTCCGGGCCGGTCAGCGCTGCGGCCTCGGAGGCGGTGCGCCCGCTGTCGATCCACATGCCGCGCTCCATCGGCAGCCGGACGAGGAGCGGGATGCGCAGGTCGGCGCGCTCCGGAAGGTGGAGGTCGCCGATGCGCAGCGCCATGGGGATCTCCATAGGCACCCGGTAGCCGTGCCAGACGGGGTTGTCCCAGCCCGCGTACGGGGCGGGGAGCGCGGGCTCCACGACGGCGGACTCGGCGTCGAGCTGGGCGAGGTCGCGGTCCAGGGCCTCGCGGGCGCGGGCGGTCAGCTCGTCGCGCTTGGCGCGGGCCTCCTCGCGGGCCCGGTCGCCGGCGCCCCCGATCCGGCTGCGCGGGTCGGACAGGGTGCGCTCCAGCTCCTGGTCCATCCGGGACTCGGCGAAGTCGACGGCGCTGCGGTAGGCGGCGACGGCGCGGGCCAGGTCCTCGAACATGCCCCACACCTGGTTGTACAGGCGCTCGTCCATGGACCAGCCGGTGGCGTCCCCGGCGACGGGCTGCGCGGGCTGCCCCGGCTGGGCGGGCGGCGCGGCCGGGGGCGGCGGCGGGGGCGCGGTGGACTGGCGGCGCGGGTGCGCGTAGTTGATCGGGCCGCCCGGGGCGGCCGGCTCCGCCAGGGGCTCGGGCTGCGGGGGTGTGGCGGGCTGAGGCGTGGCGGGCGGGGGCGGCGGGACGGGCGGCTGTCCGTGGCCCGGGGCGGGGGCCGGGGTGGGCGCATGCCTGACCCGGTCGCCCTCCGGGGTGCGGGGCGGCGGCGGGGCCACCGAGCGGGCGAGGCCCCGGGCGACGGCCTCCTGGATGGTCCCGGCCAGCTCGGCGGCCCGGTCCACGCCCTGGTCGGCGAGCATGGCGGCGAGGCCGCCCGCGTATCCCTGGCCGACCGCGCGGACCTTCCAGGCGCCCTGGCGGCGGTACAGCTCCAGGGCGGCGACCGCGGACTCGCTGTCCAGGCCGGTCAGCGTGAAGGTGGCGATCTCGGTGCCGTCGAGGGCGGTGACCGCGACGAACGGCGAGGCGACGGCGCCGAAGCGGGTCGGGCCGCCGGCGTCGAGCGGGAGGGCCAGCAGCACCGTGACCCGGTGGACCCCGTCGGGCAGGGCGTCGAGGTCGACGGCGAGGCGGTGGTCGGCGGCGGCCTGCCGGGAGACTTCCAGGCCGTGCAGCTGCGGCGATCCGGGGTGGGCGATCCACTCGACGCCGGCCACCCTGCCGTTCTCGTCACCGAGCGTGGCACCGGCCACGACGGGCGCCCCGGCCGATATCCGGATCTCCAGACGGGTCTGGGGCAAGGTGTGGTTCTGCCCCCGGACCAGCTCGGCCGTCATTGCCCTGTCCCCTCGACGTATTACCGCTGGTGTTGGTGAAGTATGCGGGCAGCTCCCGGTGGCCGATGCCGCCGGGAGCTGCGCGTACCGCGATGCGGACCTCTCGGTCCGGTGTGCCGTCCTACAGGTGCGGCAGGATCGCCGGCATGAGGTCCTGGAAGGTGCGGCCGTTGGCCGGGGTGCCGATGGCGGTCATCTTCCAGGCGTTGCCCGCGCGGTGCACCTTCGCCATGATCTGCGCGGTGTACTGCCCGCCGCCGTCCAGCGTGTAGCGGGCGAGCTCCTGGCCGTTGGTCTCGTCCACGATGCGGCAGAAGGCGTTCTGCACCTCCTGGAACGTCTGGCCGGTGAAGGAGTTCACCGTGAAGACGATCTGGTCGATGTGGACCGGCACCCGCTGGAGGTCCACGAGGATCGCCTCGTCGTCGCCGCCGGAACCGGCGCCGCCCACGAGGTTGTCCCCGGTGTGCCGGACCGAGCCGTCGTCGCTGGTGAGGTGCCGGAAGAACACGACGTCGACCGGCTGCTTGTCGGCGAACAGGACGGCCGACGCGTCCAGGTCGATCTCCCGGGTGCGCGAGCCGAACAGACCGCGGCGCGGTGCCGCCTGCCAGCCGAGCCCCATCCGTACCGCGGTCAGGGTCCCCCCGTCGCTCTTCTGCAGGCTGATGGCCTGACCCTTGGTCATGTTGACCGTCACGCGCTGTCCCCTCTCCGCATTCCCCGCAACCGTCCTTGTGCGGTTTCCCCGCACCCTACGCAGTGGTGTCACCCGCGCGGAGGGCCTGGGCCGTTTTGTGTCGGTCCTGCAACATGCGGCCCGAACCGCCCGTCCGGGGCCGCCGGTCAGGCCAGACCGGCTTCGCGCATCTGGCGCAGCTCCTTCTTCAGCTCGCCCACCTCGTCGCGCAGCCGGGCGGCGACCTCGAACTGGAGGTCGGCCGCGGCAGCGCGCATCCGGTCCGTCATCTCCTCGATGATCCCGGCCAGTTCGGTCGCCGGGCGGTCGGTGACCGCCGCAGCGTCCCGGCCGGACCTGCCTCCCTTGCCGGCCTTCGCGGACTTCCCGGCCGTCGCCGCCTTGCCGTCGCCCGGGACGGCGTGCTTGCCGAGGGCGGGCACGGGGGCCTTGCCCTCCTTCCCCTGGCGGTAGCCGGTGCCGAGCAGTTGCTCGGTGTCGATCTCCTCGCGGGCGATGGTGGCGACGATGTCGTTGATCTTCTTGCGCAGCGGCTGGGGGTCGATGCCGCGCTCGGTGTTGTACGCGATCTGCTTCTCGCGGCGGCGGTTGGTCTCGTCGATGGCCTGCGCCATGGCCGGGGTGACCTTGTCCGCGTACATATGGACCTGGCCCGAGACGTTGCGCGCCGCGCGGCCGATGGTCTGGATCAGCGAGGTGCCCGAGCGCAGGAAGCCCTGCTTGTCGGCGTCGAGGATGGCCACGAGCGACACCTCGGGCAGGTCGAGGCCCTCGCGCAGGAGGTTGATCCCGACCAGGACGTCGTACTCGCCGGAGCGCAGCTCGCGCAGCAGCTCGATGCGGCGCAGCGTGTCGACGTCGCTGTGGAGATAGCGGACCTGGATGCCGAGCTCCAGGAAGTAGTCGGTGAGGTCCTCCGCCATCTTCTTGGTGAGGGTGGTGACCAGGACCCGTTCGTCGCGCTCGGCGCGCAACCGGATCTCGTGCACCAGGTCGTCGATCTGGCCCTCGGTGGGCTTGACGACGACCTCGGGGTCGACCAGGCCGGTCGGGCGGATGATCTGCTCCACGAAGCCGTCGCCTCGGGACAGCTCGTAGTTGCCCGGGGTGGCGGAGAGGTAGACCGTCTGGTTGATCCGCTGGAGGAACTCCTCCCACTTCAGCGGGCGGTTGTCCAGGGCGGACGGCAGCCGGAAGCCGTGGTCGACCAGGGTCCGCTTGCGGGAGGCGTCGCCCTCGTACATGGCGCCGATCTGCGGGACCGTGACGTGCGACTCGTCCAGGACCAGGAGGAAGTCCTCCGGGAAGTAGTCGAGGAGGGTGTTGGGGGCGGTGCCGGGGGAACGGCCGTCGAAGTGCATCGAGTAGTTCTCGACGCCGGAGCAGGTGCCGATCTGGCGGAGCATCTCGATGTCGTACGTCGTACGCATGCGGAGCCGCTGGGCCTCCAGCATCTTGCCCTGCTTCTCCAGCTCGGCGAGGCGCTCCTCCAGCTCCCGCTCGATGCCGCTGACGGCCTTCTCCATGCGCTCGGGTCCCGCCACGTAGTGGGTGGCGGGGAAGACGTGGACGGACCGGTCCTCGCTGATGACCTCGCCGGTCAGCGGGTGCAGCGTGGACAGGGCCTCGATCTCGTCGCCGAACATCTCGATGCGGACGGCGAGCTCCTCGTAGACCGGGAAGATCTCGATGGTGTCGCCGCGCACCCGGAAGGTGCCCCGGGTGAAGGCCAGGTCGTTGCGTGTGTACTGGATCTCCACGAAGCGGCGCAGCAGCTGGTCGCGGTCGATCTCCTCGCCCACCTTGAGCTGGACCATGCGGTCCACGTACTCCTGCGGCGTGCCGAGGCCGTAGATGCAGGAGACGGAGGCGACCACGACGACGTCGCGCCGGGTGAGCAGCGAGTTGGTCGCGGAGTGGCGCAGCCGCTCGACCTCCTCGTTGATCGAGGAGTCCTTCTCGATGTAGGTGTCCGACTGCGGGACGTACGCCTCGGGCTGGTAGTAGTCGTAGTACGAGACGAAGTACTCGACGGCGTTGTTGGGCAGGAGCTCGCGGAACTCGTTGGCCAGCTGCGCGGCGAGCGTCTTGTTGGGCGCCATGACCAGCGTGGGGCGCTGGAGCTTCTCGATCATCCACGCGGTGGTCGCGGATTTGCCGGTGCCGGTCGCGCCGAGGAGCACGACGTCCTTCTCACCTGCGCGGACGCGCTTCTCCAGCTCGGCGATGGCCGTGGGCTGGTCGCCGCTGGGCTGGTAGGGGCTGATGACCTCGAAAGGCGCCACCGTACGTTCGATCTTCGAGACTGGCCGCATGCAACCACCGTACGACCCGCCACTGACAACGGCCCCGGTTCACCAGTCGACGGGCTCCACGGCGTCGCGCGGGCGGGAGTGGAAGGAGGCCGGGTCGGCGTAGGTACCGAAGCGCGGGACCTGGCGCTGGGCCGGGATGCCGGGGGTCCGCACGGCGCGCGGGTCGTCCCAGTCGGGCGTGCCCATGACCACCAGCGGGTCGAACATGACCACGACGGCGGCCAGCAGCAGGAAGCAGGCGGGACCGAGCAGCATGGGCACCAGGAGCGAGCCCGCGCTGTCGCCGGGGGTGTGGGCGGCGGTCGACGCGGAGGGGTGCAGATGGACCCGGAGCGCCGCCATGCCGGTGTAGTGCATGCCGCTGACGGCGACGCCCATCACGACGCTCGCGCCGAGGCTGGGCAGGAAGCCGTGGATGGAGACGGCGGCCCACAGCGCGGCGGTCGAGGCGACGACGGCGATGACCACGGAGAGCGACACGGTGACCGTGTCGTACTCGAACTGCCCATCAAGCCGCATTCCGGCCATGCCGAGGTAATGCATGGAGGCCACGCCGAGCCCGGTGATCGTGCCTCCCGTCACCAGGGCCATGCGGGTGGCGCCCCGGTACCCGACCAGGAAGATCCCGATGCCGACCATGACGATCGCGACGGCGAGGCTGGCGAAGGTGATCGGTTTGTCGTAGCCGATCGGCACCTCTTCGACGGAGAAGCCCGTCATCGCGATGAAGTGCATGGTCCAGATGCCCGAACCTATGGAGGTCGCCCCGAGAGCGAGCCAGCCGGCCCGGAAGGAACGCTCGGTACGCAGTGACCGGGTGGTGCAGCGCAGGCCCAGCGCCGCACCGAGGCACGCCATCAGGAACGCCGCGGCGGGGGTCACCGCCCCATAGCTGAAGCCGTCGATTGTGCCCTGCATCCTCGTACGCCCTTCGCAGCAGCAAGCCCGGGTCAGGACGATCCCAGGGCCCGTCGTCCGGGCGCAAGGCCCGGCAGACACAACAGAAGTGCCGCATCTTATCGACCGGGCCGACAGCGGGTGACGCGGTCCCTTCACACAGTGGCCATCCTGCGCCTGTCCCGTGTTCGGAGCCGGCTGGGACGCTCGGGCCGTCCGCAACTCTGACGCAAGGAGTTCACGTGTACGCAGGCACCGCTACCGCTGCCGCCTCCGTCGTCGCCGCCGCCGTCATGGGCGCCGGCACGTTGCTGATGCCGAATCCGGGCACCCCGGGCGCGGACACCCCGCTGACCCGGCACCCGGTCCAGCAGGTCGCCCCGGTCCGCCGGGCCGCCGACGCCGCGGCGGGCCGTCCGCGCGTCTACGCCCACCGGGGCGCATCGGCGTACGCCCCCGAGAACACGCTCCCGGCCGTGGACAAGGCGGACGCGCTGGGCTTCGACTGGGTGGAGAACGACGTCCAGCTCACCAGGGACGGGGTGGTGGTCGTCCTGCACGACACCGACCTCAGGCGGACGACGAACGCTGAGGAGCTGTTCCCGGACCGCGCGCCCTGGGCGGTCAAGGACTTCACGGCCGCCGAGATCTCCCGGCTGGACGCGGGCGGCTGGTTCGGCGCGCGGTACGCCGGTACCCGGGTGCCGACCCTGCACCAGTATCTGAAGCGGCTCGGCCGCAACGGCCAGAACCTCCTGCTGGAGATCAAGAGCCCGGAGAGCTATCCGGGGATCGAGCGGGCGACCCTCCGGGTGCTGGGCGAGGAGGGCTGGCTGGACACGAGCCACGTCCGGAGCCGCCTGGTGATCCAGAGCTTCGGTGCCGACAGCGTGCGTACGGTGCACTCGCTGCGCCCGGACGTCGTCACCGGCTTCCTCGGCGCCCCGGCCGTCTCCGAGCTGCCCGCGTACGCCGCGTTCGCGGACCAGATCAACCCCTCGTACACGGGCCTGTCGGGCGGGTACGTGACGGCGGTGCACGCCCTGAAGGGCCCGCACGGCAAGGCGCTCCAGGTGAACGCCTGGACGGTGAACGACGCGGCGGCCGCGCGCCGGGTCGAGTCCATGGGGGTGGACGGGATCATCACGAACACCCCCGACGTGGTGCGCGCGGCCACCCGGGGCTGAGTCCGCCGGGGCCCGTTGTCAGTGGGCCGCCGTACGGTGGTGGCATGGACAGCAACGGGGTCGTCGAGTGGGCCGTGGTCGAGAGCGACATCGGTCCTTTGATGCTGGCCGCGACGGAGACCGGACTGGTCGGCGTGGTCTTCCACGCCCGCCCGGAGATACGGGAGAGGGCGCTGGACCGGCTGCGCGGCCGGCTCGGCGCGGAGCCGGTGGAAGCCCCCGGCTCCGCGCGGCTGGCCGAGCCGATACGCCAGCTCACGGCGTACTTCGCGGGGACGCTGCGGGAGTTCTCGCTCGACCTGGACTGGTCGCTGACCGCCGGCTTCAACCGCCAGGTGCTCCAGGAGCTGGCGCGGGGCGTGCCGTACGGGGCGGTCGCCGGTTACGGGGAGCTGGCCGAGCGGGTCGGACAGCCGGGCGCGGCCCAGGCGGTCGGCGCGGCGATGGGGTCCAATCCTCTTCCCCTGGTGGTGCCGTGCCACCGGGTGGTGGAGAGCGACGGCGGGATAGGAGGCTTCGGCGGCGGTCTGGAGACCAAGCGGCGGCTGCTGGCGCTGGAAGGGGTGCTGCCGGAGCCGCTGTTCTGAGCGGTGCCGTCAGGCGGGGCCCGCGTCCGGCCGGTGCGCCACCATCACCGGCTGGAAGAAGCCCGTCGCCTCCGGCTCGTGCCAGGCGGGCTCCGTCAGACCGGCCCGCCGGGCGAATCCGGTGAGCTGGTCCTGCCCGAGCGCCCAGTACGAGGTGCGGCGGGTGCGCACGTCCCAGCCCCGGTCGCCCTCCGCCGCGGGGTGCAGCTGGAAGTGCTCCAGGTCGTAGCGCTCGCCGTCCGGGCGCCAGTGCCACAGCTGGAAGGTGACGACCCGGCCGCCGGTCTCCTCCCTGACCTGCGGCGGCGTGGACGCGGGCCGTTCGCGGCGCAGCCGGTCGTACGGCCGGGTGGAGACCAGGAGTACGCCGCCGGGGCGGAGCACCCTGCGCATCTCGCCGAGCGCGGCCTCCACTGCTTCGGGGGTGAGCAGGTGCGGCAGCGAGTTGTCGGCGCACACGACGACGTCGAAGGAGCGGTCGTCGAAGGGCAGCCGCGTCATGTCGGCGGACGTCGTGCGCAGGTCCAGGCCGCGCGCGGCCGCCTCCTTCGCGGCGCGGGCCGCGGCGGCGGGGCTCAGGTCGCTGCCGGTGACCCGGTGTCCGAGCGCGGCGAGACCGAGGGCCTGGGTGCCGATGCCGCAGGCGCAGTCCAGCACGTCGTACGCGGCGCCTTCGCCGAGCGCGGTGGCGATCAGGCCCGACAGCGCGGCGGCCTGGCGCTCGATGCTCGCCTGCCAGTCGGCGTACATGAGGTCGTAGTCGGCGGCGAGGTCGTCGTAGAAGTCACGTACGGCGGAGGCGGGTTGACCGGTCGCGGAGGGCATGGGGCGACCCTAACCCCCTCGTGCGCGGCCACCGACGGACGGTTTCGCGCCACCCGGCGGGCCGGGCCGGACCCGCTCACGTTTGAGCCCCGCCCGCCCGCGACAGGGATGTGGACATGTCACTCAACGCGCCCCTCGACGCCACCCCCTACGCGCCGGTCCTCTCCGCCGAGGTGCGGGCCGCCCTCGCCGCGCACCGGCCGGTCGTCGCCCTGGAGTCGACGATCATCGCCCACGGCCTCCCCCGCCCCCGCAATCTGCGGGTCGCCGGGGAGCTGGAAGGGCTCGTGCGGTCCGCCGGGGCCGTGCCCGCCACGGTGGCGGTGCTGGACGGGCGGGCCAGGGTCGGGCTGGACAAGGCCGAGCTGGAACGGGTGGCCGAGGACCCGGGGATGCGGAAGCTGGGCCACCGCGACCTCGCCCCGGCGCTGGCGTCCGGGGCGAGCGGGGCGACGACCGTGTCCGCGACCGCGTTCCTGGCGGCCCGGGCCGGGCTGCGGGTCTTCGCGACCGGCGGGCTCGGCGGGGTGCACCGGGGCTGGACCGAGACGCAGGACGAGTCGGCGGACCTGCGGCTGCTGGCGCGGACGGGGATCACCGTGGTCTGCGCGGGCGTGAAGTCGATCCTGGACGTCCCGGCCACGCTCCAACGGCTTGAGACCCTGGGCGTCGGGGTGCTCGGCTACGGCACGGACACGTTCCCCGGCTTCTACCTGAGCAGTTCGGGCGAGCCGGTCGACTGGACGGTGAACGCGCCCGAGGAGGTCGCCGAGGTGATGCGCGCCCAGGACGCGCTGGGCGGCCCGGAGGCGGCGCTGATCGTGGCCAATCCCGTACCGGAGGACGAACAGCTGGACCCCGGGCTGCACGACCGGGTGCTCGCCGAGGCGCTGGCGGCCTGCCGGGAGCGGGGGGTCACGGGGCAGGCGGTCACGCCGTTCCTGCTGGACCATCTGGTGCGGCACACCGGGGGCGCCTCGCTGGAGGCCAACCTCGCCGCGGTCCGGGGCAATGTGGCGCTCGCCGCCCGCATCGCCACCGCCTGGACGGCGCGGTGAGCGGCGGCCTCCTCGTCGTCGGGGACGTGGTCACCGATGTGGTGGCCCGGCACGGCTCGGCGCTGGCCCACGGCACGGACACGGCCGCCGTGATCCGCACCCGGGCGGGCGGCGCGGGGGCCAACGTGGCCTGCTGGGCGGCGCGCGGGGGCTGCCGGGACGTGCGGCTGCTGGCCCGGGTGGGCGCCGACTCCGCGGACTGGCACCGGGACCTGCTGCGGCGGGCGGGGGTGCGCGGGCTGCTCACGGTGGACGAGGAGGCGCCGACCGCGACCGTCGTCGCGCTGGTGGACGCCGCCGCCGAGCGCACCTTCCTCACCGACAGCGGCGCGGTCCTGCGGCTCGCCCCCGAGGACTGGTCGCCCGCGCTGCTCGACGGGGTCGCCCACCTCCATCTGTCGGGCTATCTGCTGTTCGCCGCGACGAGCCGGGCGACGGCCCTGCTCGCCCTGCGGGAGGCCGTACGGCGCAACGTTCCGGTGAGCGTGGACCCCGCGTCGGCGGGCTTCCTGGCCGGTCTCGGCGTCGACCGGTTCCTCGCGCTGACCGAGGGGGCGGATCTGCTGCTGCCCAACGCGGACGAGGCGCGGCTGCTCACGGGCCTGCCGGACCCGGCGGACGCGGCCGCGAAGTTGAGCATGCCCGCGCGCCGGGTGGTCGTGACGCTCGGCGAGGGCGGGGCGCTGCTCGCCACCGGGGGCGCGGTGACCGGGCGGGTCCCGGCGGAGCCGGTCGGGCGGGCCGTGGACTCGACCGGGGCGGGCGACGCGTTCACCGGGGGCTTCCTCGCGGCGCGGCTGGCGGGCGCGGACGACGCGGCGGCGGCTGCGGCGGGGTGCCGGGCGGGGGCGGAGGCCGTCGCGACGGTGGGCGGGCGGCCGCCGCTGCCGGGTGAGTAGCGGGACTCGAACCCGCGTTCCTCACCGCAAGCCTCACCGCACCCCCGACCGCCGCCTCACCGCACCCCGGACCCCACGCTCACCGCAGCCCCGTCCACGCCGGGTGCCCCGGATCGTCCGCGCGCACCACCGCGTCCGCGCTGTCGGCGGGTGCCACCTCGTCCTCGTAACGCTCGAAGGCGGGCAGGGTCCACAGCTCGTCCTCCGCCGTGCGCCGCCGCAGCGCGCCCGGCGAAAGGCGCAGGTGGACGGTGAGGTCGAAGGGGAACCAGTGCCCGAGCAGCAGCGGGCCGTGCAGGATCAGCACCCCGCCCTCCGGCAGCCGCTGGTACGGGCTGCGGGTGGCCCGGTCCGTCGCCGGGTCCCACAGGTCGGGCAGCACCCGGCCGCTGCCGTCCGGTTCCAGGGGGCCGAACACCTCGCGCCACAGGGCACCGGTGTCGAACCAGCTGCCGAAGTACGAGTCCGGGTCCTGCTTCCCGTACTCGTACCGCAGGCTCGCAGGACGCAGGAATCCGGCGGTGGAGACGGGGAGCACGGCGCGGCCCCGGAGCCGCAGCGCCTCGGCGACGGATGCGGCCAGGTCGTCGGGGCGGGCGGCCGGGGCGCCGTCGACGGCGATCTTCAGCCAGGGCCCGCCGTCGGCCGGGTCCAGCGCGTCGGCGTGCGCGGCGAGCGCGTCCGTCAGCCGGTCGCGGGTGATCGCTTCGAATCGCACCGGTCCATCATCGCGCGTCCCGCCCGGTGGCCGGATGCCGGAATGCCGGGGCCGGAATCCGCCGCGAGGGTTACGGTCGTGGCCATGGATCTTGAATTCGCTCGTGAGTTCGCGGCGCGCTGGCAGGACGACTGGAACTCCCACGACCTGGAACGCATCCTGACGCACTATCACGAGGACGTGACCTTCAGCTCCCCGATGATCGCGCGCTTCACCGGCGCCCCCTCCGGGACCGTGCGCGGCAAGGACGCCCTGCGGGCGTACTGGAAGCGCGGGCTCGAACTCATCCCGGACCTGGAGTTCGAGGTGATGGACGTCCGGGCGAGCGTCGACACGCTGGTGATCGACTACCGCAACCAGATCGGCGGCCGGGTGTACGAGGTGCTGACCCTCCGCGACGGGCTGGTGATCGCCGGGCTCGGCGCGTACGGGGAGACACTCGCCCGCTGACCTCGGCGGGCGGTGCCCCCGGAACCGGAAGGTGTCATTTCCCCGGCCGGCACTCCACCGCGTCGGCGTCGTCGGAGAGTTCGCTGCCCTCGGGCAGCAGATAGGTCACCCAGAGGACCACGGGCTCGGTGCCCAGGTTGCGCCCGATGTGGCGGTGCTTCTTCCCCGACGGCTCGATGAACGACGTGCCCGCCGGGGACACCTCCACCGAGCAGTCGTCCAGGGTGCGGGTGAGCGTGCCCGACTTGACGACGGCGATCAGCTGGCCGCTGTGGGTGTGCCAGCCGGTGGAGCCGCCCGGCTCGATGGTGATCGTGCGGAAGGTGACGTCCGCCCGGCCCTTCGGCGCCTTCACCTTCAGCTTGCCCACCGAGGTGCCCTTGGCCACGACGGTCGCGGTCACCCCGCTGCCGGGCGTGGCACCGGCCGCCGTCGGCACGAACGCGAGCGCGGCCACGCACCCCGCGACGACGAACCCCCTGCCCAGCCGGCTCTGCCGCACCCGCTGTACGCCGTTCCCCATGGCTCTCTCCCGTCTCGGGTGTCACGGACATCTCAAATGCCCGGACGCTACCCGGAAGAGGACCGTTGGAATCACGCCACCGGCATCCGGCCCAGCCCGGCCGGCTCTCAGGCGCCGCGCAGCTCATCGGCCAGCGCGCCGTCCCCGTACACCTCGATCCGGCCGTCCCCGACCGCCTCCGCGAACGTCGGCCCGCCGCGCCCGAGCGCGAGGCACAGCTCCGCGTCGAGGACGATGCGCGCGTCGGCGTCGGCGGCGGGCCCGTCCCCGTACACCGGCACACCGGCCGCCACCTCGCCCGTACGGATGTGGAACTCGCCCTCGTCCAGCCGGACATCGAGCACGCCCGTGGCCGCTCCCCTCAGCGCGCTCAGCAGCGGGAGCGCGAACCAGTGCGCCCGGACCGCGTCCGTGGGCCGCCGCTCGGTCAGCGCGGGGGCGCCCCACTCGGCGAGCGCGGCGAGGACCGGCAGCAGTCCGTGGCCGCGAGCGGTGAGCTCGTACACCGTGGCGGCGGCCGGGGGCGGGAGCTTGCGGCGGGTGACGAGGCCGCCCTGCTCCATGTCCTTGAGCCGGGAGGCCAGGACGTCGGTGCTGACGCCGGGCAGGTCGGCGTGGAGATCGGTGTAGCGCCGGGGGCCGGCCAACAGTTCACGGACGATCAGCAACGTCCACCGGTCGCCGACCGCGTCCAGGGCGCGGGCGCCGGCGCAGAACTGGTCGTAACTCCGGCGGCGGGCCGGGCGGGTGGCCGGCTGTGTCTGACGTGGCATGCGACGCAGTCTAGACATGTTGTTGGACTTTCCAAGCCCAAGCTTGGTAAAACCAAGTATCGCAATCGGGTCGGGGAGGCACCGCATGGAATTCCGCCAGTCCAGCAAGCTCAACGAGGTCTGTTACGAGATCCGGGGCCCCGTCATCGAGCACGCCAACGCCCTGGAGGAGGCGGGCCACAGCGTGCTCCGGCTCAACACGGGCAACCCGGCCCTCTTCGGCTTCGAGGCGCCGGAGGAGATCGTCCAGGACATGATCCGGATGCTCCCCCAGGCCCACGGCTACACGGACTCGCGCGGCATCCTGTCCGCCCGGCGCGCCGTGGTCCAGCGCTACCAGGCGATGGGCCTGACCGAGGTCGGCGTGGACGACGTCTTCCTCGGCAACGGGGTCTCCGAGCTCATCTCGATGGCCGTCCAGGGGCTCCTGGAGGACGGCGACGAGGTGCTGATCCCGTCCCCGGACTACCCGCTGTGGACGGCGGTCACGACGCTGGCCGGCGGGAAGGCCGTGCACTACACCTGCGACGAGGCCTCCGACTGGAACCCGGACGTCGCCGACATGGCCTCGAAGATCACCGACCGCACCCGGGCCGTCGTGATCATCAACCCCAACAACCCGACCGGTGCCGTCTATCCGCGCGAGGTCCTCACGGACATCCTCGACCTGGCCCGCAGGCACGGTCTGATGGTGTTCGCGGACGAGATCTACGACCAGATCCTGTACGACGACGCCGAGCACCACAGTGTGGCGGTGCTCGCCCCGGACCTGGTCTGCCTCACCTTCAGCGGGCTCTCGAAGACGTACCGGGTGGCCGGATTCCGCTCCGGCTGGATGGTGGTGTCGGGCCCGAAGCAGCACGCCCGCAGCTACCTGGAGGGGCTGACGATGCTCGCCTCGATGCGGCTGTGCCCCAACGCCCCCGCCCAGTACGCCATTCAGGCCGCGCTCGGCGGCCGGCAGTCGATCCGGGACCTGGTGGTGCCCGGGGGCAGGCTGTACGAGCAGCGCGACCGGGCCTGGCAGAAGCTGAACGAGATCCCGGGCGTCTCCTGCGTGAAGCCGAAGGGCGCGCTGTACGCCTTCCCGCGCATCGACCCGCAGGTGCACCCGATCGTGGACGACGAGAAGTTCGTCCTGGACCTGCTGCTGCGCGAGAAGATCCAGGTCGTCCAGGGCACCGGCTTCAACTACCCGCGCCCCGACCACTTCCGCATCCTGACCCTGCCGCACGCGGACGACCTCGACGCCGCGATCAGCCGGATCGGGCGGTTCCTGGCGGGGTACCGGCAGTGAGTCCGCGCCCCGAATGAGGAGCGGACCCGGGGGCGTAGCCGGCCCCCGGGCCCTGTGATTGCCGCCTGCTGTCGCACACCGGCACGTTTAAGGTCCCGTATCAGTTTTATGTCGTCGCGTCCTGCCTTTAGACGACCGCGGACCGAAGCTCCACGGGCCGGAGTCGAACCGGCATCTCGACGCACACGGGCACGGGCCCGGTCGATCCGGCGATAGGCGGCGCATGCTGAGCCTGGAGCGAGAGTCTGAGATTGATCACGGTCTGCCTCTGCCAGTTGGGCCACCCCGGCCCGTATCCGCGCTGAGCGCGGAAGTGCCGGGGGGAGGACTCGAACCTCCACCGGAACCGCTTCGTCACGACAAACTTCAGTTTCAGCTTTGCGCTCCTCGCGCACCCCGACGGCTTCGACCGCCGCCGGGGAATCCATGGTCGGTCACCCGAAGAGGTAACCGAAGACGGCGTCACCCACCCTCTGGTCCGTGACGTCCACGCCGTTGGCCTCCTCGCGGGCGAACTTGACGGCCTGCTGGAGCTTCTCGACCCGGTCGAGCAGTTCGTTGACCCGGCGCGCGGGCAGCGCCCCGGAGAACTTCACGGTCGTCCAGTAGCCGATCGGCACGTCCTCGTAGTACACCTCGACCTGCGCCGCGTGCTTCTCGGTGGCCTCCGCCTTGACGTGGTTGCGGGGCACCTTCTTGGTGCGCAGGGTGCGGACCGGCTCGGTCTTCCAGGCGTCGGTGGACGGGTCCTGGGTCCACGCCTCGGCGGCGTCGAGCACAGGCAGCTTGCGGACGAAGGTGTTGAGGTCGATGAGCTGCTTCTCCAGGAAGAGCAGGTAGGACACCGGTACGTCACTCACCAGGACCCGGCCGTCGACGGTCACATCGGCGCGGGCCGCGCAGTTCGCCCAGTCCTTCGTGGCGGTCACGTCGAAGAGGCGGGTGAGCGTCTTCGCGGTCTCCCGCAGCACGTCCTCGGCCTTGACCTGCACCAGCGTCGACTCGGGCGGCAACTGCTCGCCCTCCTCGTCCTTCGGCTGGTAGGTCCGGGAGATCCCGGCCAGGAGTCCGGCCTTCTGGAGGCCGTGATGCGCCGCCGTCAGGTCCTGGTGTGCCTTGGACTTGACGCCCTTCTCCACTGCGATGATCTGATTGAGTTTCGCCACGTCGAGGAAACTAGCAGCGCCAACAGCGCCTGGGCCAAAGGTTTTCCGGTGGTCCGGTGCACATCCGCGCGCCGGTGTGCGCCCGCCCGATCGGGTGGGGTGTACGGGTCGGGGCCCCCGGTCGTGTCATGCGCCGGTTGTACGGGGCCGGGCCAGCACCCGGGCCGCCGCGTGCGCGCCCGCCACGGCGGCCGGGAGGAGCACCAGTCCGGCCGCCGCCTCACGGGCGCCGCCGACCGGGACGCCCGCCGCCCGCAGCCGGCGCAGCGCCCAGAGCGAGTACGGGATGACGACGGTCGGCGAGGTGGCCACGCCCGGGGTGTAGCCGCCGTACGCCGCCGACTGCGCGAGGTGCACCACGCCGTGCAGCCCGAATCCGGCCAGGACCGTACGGAAGAAGGGGCTGCGCCCGTCCGTGCGCGCCCCGTCGGCGGCGGCCGTCGCGATGAGCACGCCCATCAGGCCGATGGCCGTGTTCACCTCGCGCTGCGAGAGGTCCGCCCGGTCCCACACCCGGTCGGGCACCCACGGCAGCCGCTTCCTGAGCCTCGGGCGGGCGGTCCGCAACCAGCCCGCCATGGTGGCGATCTCCTCCAGGTCGTTGGCCGCCCAGGCGGCCAGCAGCCCCCAGGTCACCGCTCCGGAAACCCTGTCGTGGTGCTTCATGGCATCCCCCTGCGTGTCGTGTGCCGACGGTCGGCCGCAGCCTATAATGCAACGCAACGTTGCGTTGCACTTTTCTCCGGAGCCGCCATGTCCGCCCCTTCCCCGCTCCCCCGCCCCGAGAAGGGCCCCCGCGCCGCCGAGGCGATCTTCGACGCCACGCTGCGGCTGCTCGCCGAGCGCGGGTACGCGGGGCTCACCATCGAGGCCGTCGCCCAGGAGGCGGGGGTCAACAAGACGACGATCTACCGCTGGTGGCCGTCGAAGGCGGCGCTGCTGCGGGCGGCGCTGCTCCGGGCCCGGGTGCTGGACATCGACATCCCCGACACCGGTTCGCTGCGCGGGGACCTGATCGCGCTCACCGAGCAGGTGGCCGCGCTGGTCACCGGCGTACGGACGCGGGCAATCGTGCGGGCCCTGGCCTCGGGGACCGGGCTGGCCGACGACGAGCTCGCCGCGCTGGCCCGGGACTTCTTCGCGGACCGGTTCGCGCGTGAGCAGCCGGTGTTCGCCCGGGCCGCCGCACGCGGCGAGCTGCCTCCGGGGGCCGACCCGAAACTGCTGCTCGACCTGATCGCGGGGGCCGTGTGGGTGCGGGCGGTGCTCAGGAACGAGCCCGTGCCGTCCGGGTTCGCCGTCGCTGTGGTCGACGGGGTGCTGCGCGGGCGGGCCGACTGAACGGGGGGCGGTCGCCTCAGGTGCCGGTGAGCTCCAGGAGGGCGCCGACCGGGTCGTGGTCCGGGGCGGCGCGCGGCCACCACTCGTCCTGGCCCGGGTCCGACTCGTAGCCGTACCAGCGGCCGTCGCGGCCGAAGCGGAGCTGGAGGGCGCCGCCGGGGTGCGTGAGGTGGTTGCGCCAGGGCTGGAAGCGGGGGAAGCCGGCGGCGGCGAGGGCCGGGCGGGCGCGGTCGAACGGGCCGGCCGGGGGGTCCCACGGGGTCTCCAGGACCGCGAGACCCTCGGCCCCGCCCTGCCGCCAGGCGGCCACGGCGCGGGCCAGGTCCGTGGTGTTGCGGCCGGTGGCGGAGGCCAGCTCCCGGTAGAGGGCGCGGGTGGTCGCGGTGAGCCCGGCGGTGGGTCCGGCGGCGGCGAGACGGACGGCGTCCTGCCAGGTGGTGAGCCCGGCGAGCGGGTCGTGGCCGGTGGTCAGCAGGGCGTGGGCGCGGGCCGCCGCGTCGGTGGCGAGCTGGTCCAGGGCGAGCGGGTCCCGGGCGCCGGGGAGGACGGGGTAGGCGGGCGGGCGGCCCGGGTGCGGGTCGGCGGGGAAGGGCGCGGGCAGCGGGGGCAGGAAGCGGCCGGCCAGCGCCTCTTCGGCGGGGACGGACGGGGTGTCGGGGGCGGGGGGCCGCTCCCGGGCGGAGTGCGCGGCGTTGCGCCGGGCCAGCTCCTCCAGGAGTTCTCGCTCGCCCCGGCCGCGCAGCAGGAGCAGGACGAACGGGTCGGTGTCCAGCAGGAGGGCCAGCTGATAGCTGAGGGCCGCGACGTGCTTGCAGGGCCTGCCCCGGTCGGGGCAGGTGCAGGCGGGGCCGAGGTCGCCCGGGGCGGGCAGCAGGGTCATGCCGGCGTCGGTCGCCGTGTCGGCCAGGGAGTGCGGCATCTCCTTGGCGAGGAGCGCGGCGAGGTGGCCGGGGCGGGCGGCGACCGCGTCGAGCAGGGTGTCCCAGTCGGGGTCGGTGAAGGTGCGCAGCCGCAGCTCCGCGCGGTACGGGCGGGGGCGGCTGCCGTGCACATAGGCGACGACGTGCCCCGGTGTCACGGTGATCGCGGCGACGTGGCCGCCGTCCGCGTACTCCCGGCCCCGGGCGAGGCGGGGGCCGTCCATCGAGAGGGATTCGAGCGCCGCGACCCAGGCCCGGCCCCACCAGCTCTCCGCGAACGGCTCGCCCTCCCCGGACGTGCGCGCCGGCACCGCCTCGAAGGTGCGCCGCAGGTCGTCGGGGCCGGGTCGGGAGCGGGCTCCGGGGCGGGCGGCGAGCGGTCCGGTGGTGGGGCGGGGTGCGCCGGGCCGGCGGGGAGCGGGGCTCATGACGGCCTCCGGAGGGAGACGAGGTCGGCCAGGTCGCGGTCGCTCAGCTCGGTGAGCGCGCTCTCGCCGCTGCCGAGGACCGCGTCGGCCAGCGCCCGCTTGGCGAGCAGCATCTCGCCGATCCGGTCCTCCACCGTGCCCTCGGCGATCAGCCGGTGCACCTGGACCGGCTGGGTCTGGCCGATGCGGTAGGCCCGGTCCGTGGCCTGTTCCTCGACCGCCGGGTTCCACCAGCGGTCGTAGTGGATGACATGGGCGGCCCGGGTGAGGTTGAGGCCGGTGCCGGCCGCCTTGAGGGAGAGCAGGAAGACCGGGACCTCACCGGACTGGAAGCGGTCCACCATCCGTTCCCGCTCGGGCACCGGGGTGCCGCCGTGCAGGAGCTGGGAGGGGATCGCGCGGGCGGTCAGGTGGGCGGAGAGCAGCCGGGCCATTGTCACGTACTGCGTGAAGACCAGTACGGAGCCGTCCTCGGCGAGGATCGTGTCGAGCAGTTCGTCCAGGAGGGCGAGCTTGCCGGAGCGCCCGGTGAGCCGGGCGGCGTCCTCCTTCAGATACTGCGCCGGGTGGTTGCAGATCTGCTTGAGCGAGGCCAGCAGCTTCATGATCAGGCCGCGCCGGGCGATGCCCTCGGACGCCTCGATGTACGCCATGGTCTCGCGCACCGTGGCCTCGTACAGCGTGGCCTGCTCGCGGGTGAGGAAGACGGGGTGGTCGGTCTCCGTCTTGGGCGGCAGCTCGGGCGCGATCCCGGGGTCGGACTTCTTGCGGCGCAGCAGGAAGGGCCGGACCAGCCGGGACAGCCGCTCGACCGCCTCGTCGTTGCCGAGGCCGGCCGCCGTGCCGGTGTTCTCCACGATCCGGGCGTGGCGGGCCCGGAACGCCTTGAGCGGGCCGAGCAGTCCGGGCGTGGTCCAGTCGAGCAGCGCCCACAGCTCGGAGAGGTTGTTCTCGACGGGGGTGCCGGTGAGGGCGACGCGCGCCGGGGACGGGATGGTGCGCAGGGCCTTCGCGGTGGAGGAGTGGGGGTTCTTGACGTGCTGCGCCTCGTCGGCGACGACCAGCCCCCAGCCGTGGGCGGCCAGCTCGGCGGCGCTGGAGCGCATCGTGCCGTACGTGGTGAGGACGAAGCCCCGGTCGGCCTCGGCGAGGGTGCGGCCGGTGCCGTGGAACCGGCGCACGGGGACGCCGGGGGCGAAGCGGTTGATCTCGCGGTGCCAGTTGCCCAGCAGGGAGGCGGGGCAGATGACCAGCGTGGGCGCGGGGTGGTCGCGGTGGAGGTGGAGGGCGATCAGGGTGATCGTCTTGCCGAGCCCCATGTCGTCGGCGAGGCAGCCGCCGAGGCCGAGGGAGGTCATCCGGTCCAGCCAGGCCAGGCCGCGCAGCTGGTAGTCCCGGAGCGTGGCGTGGAGTCCGGGCGGCGGGGCGAGCGCGGTGTCCTCGGTGAGGAGGCGGGTGCGCAGCTCGGCGAGCGCTCCGGCGGGCACCGCCTCGACCTGCTCGCCGTCCACCTCGGCGCTGCCGGTCAGGGCGACGGCCAGGGCGTCCACCGGGTCGAGCAGGCCCAGCTCCCGTTTGCGGGCCTTGCGGACGAGCGCGGGGTCCACGACGACCCACTGGTCCCGCAGCCGCACCACGGGGCGGTGGGCCTCGGCGAGCACGTCCATCTCGGCCTCGGTGAGCCGCTCGTCGCCGAGCGAGAGCTGCCAGTTGAACGCGAAGAGCTGCTCGGCGTCGAAGAACGCGGTGCCGTCCGTGGCCGTGCCGGGCGCGGGCCTGACCACGGCGGCGGCGGTCAGGGTACGGGCCAGCTCCCGGGGCCAGTGGACGCTCACCCCGGCGGCCGCGAGCCGGCTCCCGGCGACGCCGAGCAGCTCGTACAGCTCGTCCTCGCCGAGGGCCAGCACATCGGGGACCGGCTGGTCCAGGAGCCGTTCGAGCGGGGCCCAGACGCGGGCCGCGCGGCGCAGGGCCAGCGCGGTGTCGACCCGGGCCCGGGGCCCGAACGGCTCGCCCGCCTCACCGGCCCACAGGGCGGCGGCGTCGACCACGTAGGTGGGGTCGGCGAGGCTGTGCACCTGGGTGACGGCGGCCGCGGCGTGCCGGGCGGTCTCGTCGGTCGCCGCGTCGGGACCGGTCGTGTCGAAGAGTTCGTACGCGGAGAGGTCCAGGCGGAGCGACACCCGGACCCCGGCGTCCAGGCCCGAGGCGACCTCGACGGCCCATTCCCGGGCGCCGGGCAGGTGCTGGGGCTCGGCCGCCGCGAAGGGGGCGCCCACGGCGAACGCGGCGGCGGGCGTCCGGGGCAGTGTGTCGGCGACGGCGTCGAGGAAGGCGCCGATCAGCGCCTCGGGGTCGGGCAGCCGGGGCGGGCTCCGGTCGGGGAGCGGAACGGCGTACCCCTCCCAGGGCAGGGCGGCGGCCACCGCGCGCAGGTGGGCGACGTCCCCGGCGTCGCGCGGGCCGGCCCGCCAGGCGTCCTGGTCGTCGGCGGTCAGCCCGGGGAGCATGCGGCCGCCGGCCACCAGGTGCAGCGCGTGCAGGGCGGCGGCGCCCCAGGCGCGGGTCGCCGGGTGGGCGGAGCGGAGGTGGCGGGCGCGGGCGAGCAGGGGCAGGGCGTCGGCGACGGTGAGCAGGAGCGCGGGCACAGTCTGCGGGCGGACCTCGCCCTCGGTGCCGTACGGCCGGACGACCGTGATCTCCTCGGTCCGGGCGCCTTCGGTCTCGGGGAGCGGAGCGTCGAGCGGGTCCCAGAAGGCGACGCGGCCCCGGCGCGGCGGCGTACCGGGCAGGAAGACGGCGGCGCAGCGCGGCAGCCGGCTGTCGTCCGCTTCCTGCGGCGGCGGTGCGGTGCCCATCGGTCCCTCCCCTCGCGTGCTTCGTCCCTGGTCAGCACGGATCGCCCGTACCGGTCCCTCTGCTCGGCGAGTCTAGGCGGGAGGTCTGACAACGCCCCGGCCGCCGCCGTTCCCGCAGCTCGTACGGGGCGGACGGCGGCCGGGCAGCGACCGCGCGGAGCGGTGTCAGTGGTGGGCGTACGGCTTCGAGGCGGCGTCCGGACGCGGGGTCGGCGCCCCCGGGCCCGAGGACGGCGCACCGTCCGCGACGGGCGCACCGGAGTCCGGAGGCCGCGCACCGTCCGCGACGGACGCACCGGGGTCGCCGGACGCCCGCCCCGCCTGCGCACCGGCGTCCGGCGCCTGCGCGACCTCGGGGGCGGGCGCCCCCGGCGCCCCCTGCTGGGCCCGTTCCAGGAACCGCAGCAGCTCCACCGGGAACGGCAGGACCAGCGTGGAGTTCTTCTCGGCCGCCACGGCCACCACGGTCTGGAGCAGTCGCAGCTGGAGCGCCGCGGGCTGGGTGGACATCTCGGAGGCCGCCTCGGCCAGCTTCTTGGACGCCTGGAGCTCCGCGTCCGCGTTGATGACCCGGGCGCGCCGCTCACGGTCGGCCTCGGCCTGGCGGGCCATGGAGCGTTTCATGGTCTCCGGTAGCGACACGTCCTTGATCTCGACCCGGTCGATCTGGACGCCCCAGCCGACCGCGGGGCTGTCGATCATCAGCTCCAGGCCCTGGTTCAGCTTCTCGCGGTTGGAGAGGAGGTCGTCCAGATCGCTCTTGCCGATGATGGAACGCAGGGACGTCTGCGCCATCTGCGACACGGCGAAGCGGTAGTCCTCGACCTCTACGACGGCGCTCGTCGGGTCGACCACCTTGAAGTAGATGACGGCGTCCACCCGGACCGTGACGTTGTCCCGGGTGATCCCGTCCTGGGCCGGCACGGGCATGGTCACGATCTGCATGTTGACCTTGCGCAGCCGGTCGACGCCGGGCAGCACCATCGTGAACCCCGGCGGACGCACCTCGTCGCGGAGCCGGCCCAGTCTGAGGACCACGCCCCGTTCGTACTGCCTGACGACCCTGGCGGCCGCCGCCGTGTAGAGGGCGCCCGCGAGCGCCACCACGACCAACGCGATCAAGAGGTCCTGGACCATGACGGCCCCCTGCCAGCCGGGACAACCCGACAATCGGCACCGCACGCATTCGTGCGCTATTACCACGGTATGCCCGGTTTCGCTCCGGGTCGAACCCCTGCGGGTACGCCGGGCGCGGTCGCGCTCCCCCGCCCGGCCGCTTCCCGGATGCCGGGGCCCGGGGAAGCGGGCAGGGTGAGCGGCACCGGCACGTACACCCGCGGTGTGCGTGGTGACGAGACAGACGAGGATCCGCCCATGCCCGTGATCGACCGCCGACGCCGCCGGCTCGGCATCGCCGCCCAGGCCGTGTTCCTGACCCTCACCGTCGCAGGCTGTTCGGGCCTCGGCCGGACCGCGGTCGGCCCGGTCATCTACACCACCGAGCGGGACGCGGTGGTCGAGGTGAACAGCCCCTCGGTCAAGGGCTGCCACCGGCTCGCCCCGGCCGGCGCGAAGGAGGTGGCCAACGAGACCCTGGTCGACATCGTGCTGTACCGGACGCCCAACTGCACCGGCCCGGGCACCACGTACCTCGCGACCACCTTCTCGGACGTCAACGCGCCGAACGCGCGCCCGTGGCGCAGCTTCAGCACCATCCACTGACCGCCCGGGCGGCCGCTACACGGGCACGGCCCGCACCCAGATGCCGTCGTCCGTGAGATAGCGGTCCACCTTCAGCCCGGCCGCGCCCAGGTGCCCAACGACGCGGGCATGACGACGTCGAAGTCCTCATCGCCGAGGTCCAGGGTCTCGATCGGGGAGCACACCGCTCATACCCACCGAAAGACCGTACGGCCACGAGCGTTCCCGTCCTCATACCGAGCGGCGCGCCACCAGGGCCGCGCTCAGGTGCTGGAGGTCGGCCGGGCGGGCCGGGGAGAGGCCGGTGAGGCGGTCGATGCGGCGGATGCGGTAGTCGACGGTGTTGGGGTGGACGTGCAGCGCCGCGGCGGCGGCCCGGCGGTCGAGGCCGTGTCCGAGGTACGTCTCCAGCGTGTGCAGCAGCTCCGGCTTGGCGTCCAGCGGGCTCAGCAGCCCGGCGAGCCCGCGCAGCGCCTCGCTGGGCCGGCTCAGCTGGTACTCCAGGAGCACGTCGGACAGCCGGTAGAGGCCGGGGGCCCGGCCGGTGCGGGCGACCAGGTCCACGATCTCGGCGTTACGGGCCACCGCCGCCGGCACCCCGTCCGGTGCGGCGGTCTCGGCGGCGGCCGTGACGGGGACCCCCGCCGCCCGGGTCGCCTCGGTGATCAGGTCGCGCAGCCCGCCGGGCCCGTCCCACGGCGGCGGCTCCGCGACGGGCAGTAGCACCGTGCCGCCGGACGCGTCCAGGGCGGTCAGCGCGGGCGTCCCGGCGAACCGGTCGAGGGCCGTCCGGATGCGCCGTATCTTGCGCCGGGCGGCCACGCCCGCGCCCGCCCCGGAGCCGGACGCCGAACCGGGGCCGGACACGGAACCGGGCCCCTGGGGCAGGCCCGCCCCCGCCTCGTCCGGGTGCGGGGCCAGCGCGAGGGCCATCGTCAGATAGCGGGCGGCCGGGCGCAGGCCGGTGCGGCGGGTGAAGCCGTCCAGGTCCTCACCGGTCAGCAGCGCGGCCATCAGGGCGTGTCGGCCGCCGTGCTCCTGGCTGTCCAGGATCTGCCGGGCCTCCAGATAGGCGCCGCTCACGGCGGAGGTCAGCTGCTGCTGGAGGACGAGGATGCGGTCCATGATCTCCAGCACGGCGGGCAGGTCCCCGGGCCCGGCGTCCTGCGCGGTCTCCTCCCAGCACATCGCGACGCCGACCTGGTAGGCGGTGAGGATGGCGTCCAGCGGGACGCCCTCCTCGGCGCGCTGGGCCGCCGAGTCGCACTGCTGGGCGAGTTCGCCGTCGGTGGCGGCCCTGCGGTGTTCGAGGACGTCCGCGAAGAGCCGCAGATTGTGCTGGACGATGTCCGCGATATCGCCCGCGATCTCCTCGTGCGGCAGCTCCGCGTAGACCGGGAGGTCACTGAGAAGACGGGCGACCACCCGGGTGGTCAGGGCGGGGACGCGGGCCCTCAGCCGTACCGCCACCGGACGTCCGGCGATGGCCAACGGCCGCTGTCCGGCGGCCCGTTCATTGTCACGCGTCACAAAAGCCCCCGGCGAAGTCTGCGTTACCCACCAGTTAAACGACGGCGTTCGAGTCTGCATGATGACCGGCGACACCCGCCATGCCCCCACTCATAGCGCACCGGAGGTCGTCGTGAACTCGTCCAGGAACAAGACGTTCTGTCGTACTGTCAGAGGAGCCGCCACCGCCGCGGCCCTGGCCTCCCTGGCCATCGGCGCCACCGCCTCCGGCGCCTGGGCGGCGAGCGCCGACGACCCCGTGCAGTACGTGGCGCTCGGCGACTCGATGGCCTCCGGGCCGCTCATCCCGGGCATCACGGGACCGCTGGCCTGCGGCCGTTCCACGCACAACTACGCGCACGAGCTGGCGGCGAGCATCGGCGCCTCGCTGCGCGACGTCACGTGCAGCGGGGCCCAGTCCAAGCACATGACGGAGAAGCAGTCCCTGTCGCTGCTCGACGTGCCGATGGGCTCGGTGGCGCCCCAGTTCGACGCGCTGCGCGCCGACACCGACCTGGTGACCCTCACCATCGGCGGCAACGACGCCGGGCTCGTCGGCATCGCGCAGGACTGCATGCAGCTCGACCCGACCGCGACCCCGTGCCGGGACAAGCTGACCGAGGGCGGGGTCGACCAGGTGGCGCAGCGGATCGACGCGTTCGCGCCGCGCCTCGGAGCCGTACTGGACGGAATCCACCAGCGCTCGCCGCAGGCCAGGGTCCTGGTGACGGGGTACGGGCTCTACATCAAGCCGGGCGGCTGCTGGCCGTTGCAGCCCGTGCTGCCGGTCGACGCCGACTTCCTCCAGGGCAGCGTCGACCGGATGAACGCGGTGATCGCCGAGCAGAGCGCCGCGCACGGCGCCGAGTACATCGACGTCGCCACGCCGAGCAAGGGGCACGACGCCTGCCAGGCCCCGTCCGACAAGTGGGTCGAGGGGTACGTGCCGACCGCTTCGGCCGCCCCGCTGCACCCGAACCAGCGGGGCGAGGCCGCCTACGCGCGCATCATCGGCGCCCACCTCCAGGGGAGCTGAGCCGGGCGGCAGCGGGTACTCGACGGACCGCTCGTGGTGGCGCTCGGCGCCGCCGCGCTCCTCGCCCCACCCGCCCACGCGGCCCCGGCGGACCCCTCCCCGGCGCGGCGCTGCGACCCGCCGGCACCCGCCGAGTGCCTGCTGCCGTTCCCCAACGACTGGTACACCCGGCCGGACCCGCGCACCGACACGGGCCGCCGGGTGGCCTGGCCTCGGCCCGCAACTTCCGGGACATCGGCGGCTACCGCACCACGGACGGGCACTGGGTGCGCCCGGGCCTGGTCTACCGCTCCAACAAGCTGAGCGGTCTCACCGACGCCGACCAGCAGCGGCTGGTCTCCCAGAAGCTCACGCTCGACGTCGACCTGCGCAACGCCCAGGAGCGCCACGACGACCCGGACCGGCTGCCCGCCGGGGTGCGCTACCAGGTCGCGGACGTCGTCTCGCTCGCCCACGGCATCCGCTTCCACGACTCCGCCCTGATGACCCTCGCGGAGGCCGTCGCCGCCGGGCTCTTCTCCGGCTCCTCGGACCTCGGCCAGTCCATCGGCTACCCGTTCATGGTCAACTTCGTGGGCGCGGACCACGCCTTCCGCGACCTCGTCACGGCCGTCGCCACGAACACCTCCGGCGCCACGGTCTTCCACTGCAGCGCGGGCAAGGACCGCACCGGCTGGGGCACGGCCGTCCTGCTCACCCTGCTCGGCGTCCCCCGGGCCACGGTCGAGGCGGACTTCCTGGCCAGCAACCAGTACACCGGCGACCCGAAGGCCGTGGAGCTGAGCTGGCTGCGCGCCGCGTACGCCGAGGTGGACCAGATCTACGGCGACTTCGACACGTACGTACGGGAAGGGCTGAAGCTCGACGCGGCGACGGTGGCGGCGCTGCGGGCGAAGCTGCTGACCGACTGACCGCGCACCCCGTGGCCGGCGCTCAGCAGCCCGGGTAGCGGTCCGGCGGCCACTCGACGGCGTGCTCGAACTCCAGGCACAGGTCGTCGGCCACCTCGGCGATCACCCCGCGTCCCTCCGTCCGCACCAGCCAGTGCGGAGGGAGGCGGGTGTCGCCGTGGCGGGCGCCCAGGAGGTTGCCGCAGACCGCGCCGGTGGAGTCGCTGTCGCCGGAATGGTTGACGGAGAGCAGCAGGGCCTCGGCGACCTGGCCGGGCCCCGGCAGGACGAGGGCGCAGTACACCGCGATGGCCAGGGCCTCTTCCGCCACCCAGCCCTGCCCCAGGGACTCCACCTTCTCGGCGCTCGGCCCGCCCTGCGCCGCCAGGTCGACGGCCGCGCGCAGGGCGGCGGTCGTCTCCTCGTGGCCCCGGTGCCGGGCGAGCAGTTCCATCCCCCGCAGCACGGCACCGGGCAGCGACTCGCCCTCCAGGAGGTACCCGACGATCGCCGCGAGCGCCCCGGCCGCGTGGGCGCCCGTGGGGTGGCCGTGGGTGATCTGCGCGCACCGGGCGGCGAGCCCGAAGCCGACGGCCGGGTCCTCGCCGGTCAGGCCGAAGGGCGCGGACCGCATGACCGTGCCGCAGCCCTTGGAGCCGGTGTTGACCGGGCCGGGCTCACCGATCGGGCCCCTCGGGTCGGGGATGTGGCCGGCGGCGAGGCCGGTCAGGCAGGCGTTCCCGGGGGCGCGCCGGGCGTACAGCCAGGGCTGCTGCCTGAGCCATCCGTTGCGCACGGGGTGCTCGGCCGGGGCGGCAGGCGGCGCGGGGTAGTTCTGCGTCTCCAGCCACCGCCGGTACGCGTTCCCGACGATGCCCGTCTCGGCGCCGCCGATGCCCTTGGCCATGGCGCGGGAGTGCGCCCGGATCAGCCCCTCGGCGGTGAACAGCGTCATCTGGGTGTCGTCCGTGATCCGGCCGACGACCCCCTCGTCGTCCGGTGTCATGCCGCGTACGCCCTGCTCGCCGTGCGCACGCCGGATGCCCGCGAGCGACAGGAATTCGACCGGGTTGCCCAGGGCGTCCCCGATCGCCCCGCCCAGCAGACAGCCGCGCACCCTCGCCCTGCGGACGGAGAGGTCCGCCCCCGTCTTCGCACCGATCACCGTCGGCCCCCGCCCTCTCGCACCGTTGTGCCGCACCTGACCGGACGTGGGTCCATGCTGGTAGGGAGGCGATGCCATGCGTACCGGCAATGAACCGACGACCGCCCGCAGTCCTCTGCGGATGCGGCTCTGGCTGAGTCTATGGGGCCTGGCCTGGGCCGTCTTCGGGGTGACGGCCTTCGCCGTGAACGGCCGCACCGGCTGGGCGGCGGTCTGCGGGGTGCTGCTCGCGCTGGTCCTGGTGGACCTGTGCGTGGTCGTGCACCGGCTGCGCCAGGGCGCGCACTACCAGCCGGGCCGCTCCGTCCCCCCGTACGACCCCGACCACGGCCCACGCGGCGGCAAGGGCCCGCCGCCGGGCACGCCCTAGTCCTCGAAGCGGGCGGCCCGCAGATACTCCGGCTTCGGGTCGAGCGCGGCCGCCAGCCGGAAGTGGCGGGTGGCGCGCTCGGGGTGGCCGGAGCGCTCGAAGGTGCGGGCGAGGGCGAAGTGCGCGAAGGCGTTGTCCGGTTCGCGCTCCAGCACCAGCTCGAATTCCAGCTCGGCGGGGCGCAGCTGCGCCGCCGCGAAGAAGGCGCGGGCACGCAGCAGCCGGGCGGCGGTGTTCTCGGGGTGGGCGGCGATCACCGAGTCGAGCAGCCGCACGGCGCCCCGGGGATCGCGCGCGGCGAGCAGCTGCTCGGCCGCGCGGAAGTCGATGACGTCGGTTTCCGGGGTCCTCTCGGGCACGGTGGCATCCTTCCCTGGTCCGTCCCGGGGTGAACACGGGGGCGGCTACGGGTATTCCGGTACGACCCCGTGGCGCGGCCCCGGCTCAGCCCTTCGCCGCCGCCCGGCGGGTCAGCTCCGCCCAGACCTCGCGGACCCGGGCCGCCAGCTCCTCGACCGGTCCGTCGTTGTCGATGACCAGGTCGGCGATCGCGCGCCGCTGTTCGCGGGTGGCCTGGGCGGCCATCCGGGCGCGGGCGTCCTCCTCGGTCATGCCGCGCAGCCGGACGAGCCGGTCGAGCTGGGTCTCCGGGGCGGCGTCGACCACGACGACCAGGTCGTAGAGGGGGGCGAGGCCGTTCTCGGTGAGGAGCGGGACGTCGTGGACGACCACGGAGTCCGGTCCGGCGGCCTTCTCCAGTTCGGCGGAGCGGTCGCGGACCAGGGGGTGGACGATCGCGTTGAGCGCGGCGAGGCGGTCCGGGTCGGCGAAGACGATCGCGCCGAGCGCGGGCCGGTCCAGGGTGCCGTCCGGGGACAGGATGCCGGGGCCGAACTCCTCGGCCACGGCGGCGAGTCCGGGGGTGCCTGGCTCGACCACCTCACGGGCGATGCGGTCCGAGTCGATGAGAACGGCACCGTGGCCGACGAGCAGCCGGGACACTTCGCTCTTACCGGCTCCGATGCCCCCGGTCAGGCCCACTTTCAGCATGCCGGGCAGCCTAATGCCCGCTGCCCGTGACCCCCGGCGTCGGGGTCACGGGCAGCGGGCACGGGAACGGGGCGGCGCTCAGATGTCGCCCTCGCGCTCGGCGAGGAACTTCTCGAATTCGAGGCCGATCTCGTCCGCCGACGGCAGGTCCGCCGGTTCTGCGACCAGATTGCCCCGGGTCTCCGCGCCCGCGACCGCGTCGTACTGGTGCTCAAGGCCCTCGACCAGCGAGACCAGTTCCTCGTCGCCCTGGCCGATCTGGCGGTCGATCTCCGTCTGGGTGCGGTGCGCCTCGGTGCGCAGGGCGTGCGCGACGGACGGCAGGACCAGGCCGGTCGCGGCCGTGATCGCCTCCAGTGCGGTGAGCGCCGCGTCCGGGTAGGCGGAGCGGGCGACGTAGTGCGGCACATGGGCGGCGACGCCGAGCACGTCGTGGCCCGCCTCCATCAGCCGGTACTCGACCAGGGCCTCGGCGGAGCCGGGGACCTGCGCCTCCTCGAAGGGGCTGCGGTGGCCGGGCGTGAGGTCGGTGCGGTTGCCGTGCGGGGTGATGCCGACGGGTCGGGTGTGCGGGACGCCCATCGGGATGCCGTGGAAGTTGACCGCGAGGCGGACGCCCAGGCGCTCGACCACCTCCTCGACGGCGGCGGCGAACCTCTCCCACTCCACGTCGGGCTCGGGCCCGGACAGCAGCAGGAACGGGGCGCCCGTGGCGTCCTGGACGACGCGGACCTCCAGGACGGGTGTCTCGTACGCCGCCCAGCGGTCACGCTTGAACGTCAGCAGCGGACGCCGGGCGCGGTAGTCGATCAGGCGGTCGTGGTCGAAGCGGGCCACGACCTGGTGCGGCAGCGATTCGAGCAGGCCGTCAACGATCTGCTCGCCCGTCTCACCCGCGTCGATGTAGCCCTCGAAGTGGTAGAGCATGACCAGGCCGGCCGACTCCTGGGCGAGCGCCATGTCGACCACAGCCAGGCCCTTCGGCTCCCATTCGTACAAACTCTGCGGATCAGGCACGGTTACCGCTCCTCCTTGTGTTCCTGGAGAAGAACGCTCAGGGGGGCATGGTCATTCCCTGTCCACGCCCCCCTTCGTACGGTGTTTACCCAAGAACCCGCGTGTGCAGTGCTGTGACGGCCTTGCGGGCGGAGGTGAACGCGCCGTGCTGCCAGGCGTCGGCGTAGCTCAGGTAGTCCCCCGCGAAGTACACCCGGCCGGCGGGCCGGTTGAGGGGTGCGAAGACGGGGGCGTCCGGACCGCCCGCCAGGGAGTGCCAGGACGCCTCCAAGTACGGGGTCTGGCGCCAGTGGTGGGAGAACGACGTGGCGAGTTCCGTACGGTATTTCTCACCGTGGATCTTCACGCCCTGCGCGACCGCACGGGCCTCCCGCTCGCGCGGGGAGAGCGCGGCGTACGCGTCCGCGTTGGCGCCGGTGTTGTAGTAGCCGATGATCGTCCCGCGGCGGCCCTGGTGGCCGTAGGACGGGTACCAGATGTGCGCGAGGTCCATGTCGGTCTCGGTGATGCCGCCGTAGATCCGGTGGTCGCTCTCCCACCAGCGGCTGCGGTATTCGAGACCGATCTTCCCGGCCGAGGAGGACTTGCACGCCTCCAGGGCGGTCTGGACGGCCGGGCCCAGGTTGTGGGAGGTCTTGGCCAGGATGTTGGGCGGCAGGGCGGCGACGCAGTAGTCCGCCTCGATGCGGTGGGTCCGGCCGGACCGCGTGTAGGTGATGGTGACGCCGTGGGAGGTGTCGGTGATGTCCGTGACGGCGGCCCCGGTCCGGATCCGCCGTTCGCCGATGGCCCGGGTGAGGGCGGCGGGTATCCGGTCCATGCCGCCGACCGGCTGGAACATCAGCATGGCCTGGTCGTACTCGAACTCGAAGGCGAAGTAGCGTCCGACCCCGCTGGCGAAGACCTCGGAGGCGGAGGGGGCGGGCCCGAGCAGTTCACCGGGGGTGCCGGCGGCGGCCGGATCGACGCGGTAGCCCCGGCGGGGGCTGCCGGTGTAGTCGAGCGTGTCGCCGATGTCCCCGAAGTCCTTGAGGAACTCCAGCAGCCGCTCCTGGTCGTCGGCCGTGATCTGCCGGTCGAGCGCGCCCTTGTCGGTGGCCTTGGAGAGCAGCTCCGCGACATAGCCGTACACATCGGCCTTGGCGGTGCGGTAGCGCACCGGCGCCTTCATGCCCGCCTTCTCGTTGAAGATATAGGCGTTGGCGTTGACGTTGGTGAAGACCTCGATGGGTACGCCGAGCTCTCGGCAGTAGTCGAGGGTGACCATCCACTGCGGTATCCGGCCGGGCCCGGCGTTCATGTACTGCCCGTCGGAGAAGCGGGCGGTCTGCTTCACTCCGTGGATATCGGTGGTGGAGTCCCCGCCGCGCACGGTGAAGTTGCGGCCGCCGGTACGGTCCCGGGCCTCCAGGACCGTACAGTCGTAGCCCGCCTTGCCCAGTTCGTAGGCGGTGGCGAGGCCGGCGATGCCGCCGCCCACGACGACCACCTTGGCGGCGGCCCTGCCCTTGAGGTGGAAGTCGCCCGCGCTGGGCGCGCGGTAGGCGGGTTCACGTCCTTCGGCCTGTGCGGTGGGGGCGAGTCCGAGCGCCCCCATGGTGGCGAACATGGCCCCGGCCCCGCCGGCGATCCCGACGTTGTGCAGGAAGGTGCGGCGGCTCGTGCCCGGTGTCGCGGGCGGTTGGTGCGAAGCGTGCGTCATGTCCCGGCTCCCCTTCTGATCTTGAGGTTGCCGGGATCCTGGCAAGGGCGTGTTACATGCCGTCAGCTATTCGTGTATCCCGCACGTTTCTCTGTGTTACGCCGGCGCGCGGACACACGTGAGGCCCGCTCCCCGAAGGGAGCGGGCCTCACGGTCACTTACCTACCGCAGCCGATGACCGGCCGGAGGGACAGAGCGTCAGCTCTGGCCGCCCGCCAGCTTCTCGCGGAGCGCGGCGAGGGCCTCGTCCGACGCCAGGGCGCCGGAGTTGTCCGCGGACTCCGAGGAGTAGGAGCCGCCGCCACTGCCGCCCGAGGCGGCCGGGGCGTTGCCGGCGGGGGCGGCAGCGCCCTCGGCGGCAGCGGCCTCGTCGGCCTCGCGGGACTTGATGACCTGGGCCTGGTGCTGCTCGAAGCGCTGCTGCGCCTCGGCGTACTGGGTCTCCCAGACCTCGCGCTGAGCCTCGAAGCCCTCGAGCCAGTCGTTGGTCTCGGGGTCGAAGCCCTCGGGGTAGATGTAGTTGCCCTGGTCGTCGTAGGACGCGGCCATGCCGTACAGGGTCGGGTCGAACTCGACCGAGGCCGGGTCGCCGCCGAACGCCTCGTTGGCCTGCTTCAGCGAGAGGCTGATGCGACGGCGCTCGAGGTCGATGTCGATGACCTTGACGAAGATCTCGTCGTTGACCTGGACGACCTGCTCCGGGATCTCCACGTGGCGCTCGGCCAGCTCGGAGATGTGGACCAGGCCCTCGATGCCCTCGTCCACGCGGACGAACGCACCGAACGGAACGAGCTTGGTGACCTTACCGGGGACGACCTGCCCGATCTGGTGCGTACGGGCGAACTGCTGCCACGGGTCTTCCTGCGTCGCCTTGAGCGACAGCGAGACGCGCTCGCGGTCCATGTCGACGTCGAGGACCTCGACGGTGACCTCCTGGCCGACCTCGACAACCTCGGAGGGGTGGTCGATGTGCTTCCAGGACAGCTCGGAGACGTGCACCAGACCGTCGACGCCACCCAGGTCCACGAAGGCACCGAAGTTGACGATCGAGGAGACGACGCCGGAGCGGACCTGACCCTTCTGGAGGGTCGTGAGGAACGTCTGGCGGACCTCGGACTGGGTCTGCTCGAGCCAGGCACGGCGGGACAGGACCACGTTGTTGCGGTTCTTGTCCAGCTCGATGATCTTGGCCTCGAGCTCCTTGCCCACGTACGGCTGGAGGTCGCGGACACGACGCATCTCGACGAGCGACGCCGGCAGGAAGCCACGGAGGCCGATGTCGAGGATGAGACCACCCTTGACGACCTCGATGACGGTACCGGTGACGATGCCGTCCTCTTCCTTGATCTTCTCGATGGTGCCCCAGGCACGCTCGTACTGAGCGCGCTTCTTCGAGAGGATCAGGCGGCCTTCCTTGTCCTCCTTCTGGAGAACCAGGGCCTCGATCTCGTCACCGACCTTGACGACCTCGTTCGGGTCGACGTCGTGCTTGATCGAGAGCTCGCGGCTCGGGATGACGCCTTCGGTCTTGTAACCGATGTCGAGGAGAACCTCGTCCCGGTCAACCTTGACGATGACACCGTCAACGATGTCGCCGTCGTTGAAGTACTTGATCGTCTCGTCGATCGCCGCGAGGAACGCGTCCGCGTCGCCGATGTCGTTGACCGCAACCTGCGGAGTGGTGGCGGTGGTCTCGGTGCTGCTCGTCATGTGGGAAAGGGCTCCGGTACGGACAGTGAGTCGTAGGTACTGCTACGCCGAAAGCCCGTATCGCCTCTGCCTAAGCCGGACAGCCCGGGAAGCGCCAATTCCGTGACCGGAAGGCGCCTCGTGAACCGAGGGGACTAGCAACAGATGCGAGCGCGGCCTGCTAGGTCTGAGGAGCGCAGGCTCGCAGCGCAACTTGTAGCATACGGGGGCAGCAGGGCACGGTCAATGCGCGAAGGCGGACACCACGGACCGACCGCCTCATATCCGGCACAACTCGGGTTCACCGAGGCCAGATCGTGTCCGGCAACGTCCGGACACACCGGTGCAGCGCCACCCAGGCCCCCTTGGTACGTACCTCGTACGACGGGGTGAAGGCAAACTACAACGACGGACACGATGAGCCAAGAGATGTACGCCGCCGAACCCGAGGCGACCCGCCGCAGCGCCGGGACCGCCGAGAGCAGCCGGGCCAGCCGGGGCTGGTGGGACCGCAACGCCGACGAGTACCAGAGCGACCACGGCGCCTTCCTCGGCGACGACCGCTTCGTCTGGGGCCCCGAGGGTCTGGACGAGGAGACGGCCGGGCTCCTGGGCCCCGCCGCCGCACTGAAGGGGCTCGACGTCCTGGAGATCGGCGCCGGCGCGGCGCAGTGCTCCCGCTGGCTGGCCGCGCGGGGCGCCCGCCCCGTCGCCCTGGACCTCTCGCACCGCCAGCTCCAGCACGCCCTGCGCATCGGCGAGGACGTCCCGCTGGTCGAGGCGGACGCCGGGCGGCTGCCGTTCCGCACCGCCTCCTTCGACCTGGCCTGCTCCGCCTACGGCGCGGTGCCCTTCGTCGCCGACCCGGTCCAGGTCTTCCGCGAGGTCCACCGGGTGCTGCGCCCCGGCGGCCGCTGGGTCTTCTCCGTGACGCACCCCATGCGCTGGGCCTTCCCCGACGAGCCGGGCCCCGAGGGCCTGTCGGTGGCCGCCTCCTACTTCGACCGCACCCCTTACGTGGAGCAGGACGAGCAAGGGAACGCGGTCTACGTCGAGCACCACCGCACGCTGGGCGACCGGGTCCGGGACGTGGTCGCGGGCGGCTTCCGGCTGGTGGACCTGGTCGAGCCGGAGTGGCCCGCCTGGAACGACCAGGAGTGGGGCGGCTGGTCCCCGCTGCGCGGCAATCTGATCCCGGGGACCGCGATCTTCGTCTGCGTACGGGACTGAGCCGGCGGCCGGTGCGGGGCGCGGGCCGCTCCCGTACGAGACTGGGGGCGTGATCCGCACCGACGCCCTCGACCGGCTGCCCGTCCGCACCGCCGTCCCCGCCCTCCGGCAGGCGCTGGACGGCCACGGGACCGCGGTGCTCTGCGCACCTCCCGGCACCGGCAAGACCACCCTCGTCCCGCTCGCCCTGGCCGGGCTGACCGGCGCGGGCCCGGCGCGCCGGGTCGTCGTCGCCGAGCCGCGCCGGATCGCCGCCCGCGCGGCGGCCCGGCGGATGGCGTGGCTGCTGGGCGAGCGGGCCGGGGAGCGGGTCGGGTTCACCGTGCGCGGCGAGCGGGTGGTGGGCCCGGACACCGTGGTGGAGGTCGTCACCACCGGCGTGCTGCTCCAGCGGTTGCAGCGTGACCAGGAGCTGGCCGGGATCGACGCGGTGATCATCGACGAGTGCCACGAGCGCCATCTCGACGCGGACACGGTGGCGGCGTTCCTGCTGGACGTGCGCGCGGCGCTCCGCCCGGACCTGCGCCTGGTCGCGGCGTCCGCGACGACGGACGCGGAGGGCTGGGCGCGGCTGCTCGGGGATGCCCCGGTGGTCGAGGCGCAGGGCGTGTCGCACCCGGTGGAGGTGGTGTGGGCCCCGCCGTCCGTACCGGTGCGGCCGCCGCACGGGATGCGGGTCGATCCGGCGCTGCTGGGCCATGTCGCCTCCGTGGTGCGGCGGGCCCTCGCCGAGCGGGACGGCGACGTGCTGTGCTTCCTGCCCGGCGTCGGCGAGATCGGCCGGGTGGCCGGGCAGCTCGCGGGCGTGGCGGCCGAGGTGCTCCAGGTGCACGGGCGGGCCCCGGCGGCCGTGCAGGACGCGGTGCTCGCCGGGTCCTCGGAAGGGCGCCGGGTGGTCCTGGCGACCTCGGTGGCCGAGTCCTCGCTGACGGTCCCCGGGGTGCGGACGGTGGTCGACTCGGGGCTCGCCCGGGAACCGCGCACCGATCACGCCCGGGGGCTGAGCGCGCTGACGACCGTACGCGCCTCGCAGGCGTCGGGCCGGCAGCGCGCGGGGCGGGCGGGGCGCGAGGCCCCGGGCACGGTGTACCGCTGCTGGGACCAGGCGGAGGACGGCCGGCTCGCCCGGTTCCCCTCGCCGGAGATCAGGGTGGCCGATCTGACGGCGTTCGCCCTCCAGGCGGCCTGCTGGGGCGACCCGGACGCCTCGGGGCTCGCGCTGCTGGACGCGCCGCCGGAGGGGGCGATGGCCGCCGCGCGCGAGGTCCTCGGGGCGGTCGGCGCGGTGGGGCCGGACGGCCGGGTCACCGAGCGGGGCGTGCGGATGTCCCGGCTCGGGCTGCACCCCCGGCTGGCCCGGGCGCTGCTGGACGGGGCGGCCGAGGTGGGCGGGCGCCGGGCCGCCGAGGTGGTGGCGCTGCTGAGCGAGGAACCGCCCCGCGCGTACGGGGACGATCTGGCGGCCGCGCTGCGCACCGCGCGCCGGGGCCAGGACGCCTACGCGGGCCGCTGGCGCCAGGAGGTGCGGCGCCTGTCGTCCGCGCTCAAGGGCGACGGCGGCGGGCGGTCCGTCGCGGACGACGCGGCGGTGGGGCTGGTCGCGGCCCTGGCGTTCCCGGAGCGGGTGGCGCGGGCGCGGGGCGGCGGGGCGTTCCTGATGGCGTCGGGCACCGGTGCGGAGCCGGGCGAGGGCTCCGGGCTGCGCGGTGCCGCCTGGCTGGCCGTGGCGGTCGCGGACCGGCCGGCGCACGCGGCGTCCGCCCGGGTGCGCCTGGCGGCCGTCGTCGATGAGGACACCGCGCTCCTGGCGGCGGGGCCGCTGCGGTTCGCGGGCGAGGAGGTCCGCTGGGACGGCCGGGACGTGGTCGCGCGCCGGGTGGAGCGGCTGGGGGCGGTCGAGCTGGCCGCGCGCCCGCTGAAGCAGCCCGATCCGGCACTGGTCCGGGACGCGCTGGTGGAGGGGTTGCGGCGGGAGGGCCCGGGGCTGCTGCGGTGGAGCCGGGACGCGGGGCAGCTGCGGGAGCGGCTGGCCTTTCTGCACCGGGTGATGGGTGAGCCGTGGCCGGATGTGTCGGACGGGGCGCTGCTCGCGGACCCCGGGGCCTGGCTGGAGCCCGAGCTGTCCCGGGCGCGGCGCCGCTCCGGCCTGGCCGCGATCGACGCGGGGCAGGCGCTGCGCCGGCTGCTGCCGTGGGCGACGGGCGAGGCGGTCCGGCTGGACGAGCTGGCGCCGGAGCGGATCGAGGTGCCGAGCGGTTCGCGGATCCGGGTGGAGTACGGCGGGGACCAGCCGGTGCTCGCGGTGAAGCTCCAGGAGCTGTTCGGCCTCCAGGAGACCCCGAAGGTGGCGGGCGTGCCGGTCCTGGTGCACCTGCTCTCCCCCGCCGGGCGACCGGCGGCGGTGACGGCGGACCTGGCGTCGTTCTGGCGCGACGGCTACAAGGCGGTCCGGGCGGAGCTGCGCGGCCGCTACCCGAAGCACCCGTGGCCGGAGGACCCGACGACGGTGGAGGCGACCCGCTTCACGAAGGCGCGGCTGAAACGGGATTGAGCACGCCACAGCCCCTCCGCCGGGCGGAGGGGCTGTGGCGCGGCGTCAGGAGGCGGCGGTGGCCGTGCGCTCCTCGACCGTCAGGTCGATGGTGACCGTGGCGCCGCCCTCGGTGGTGAGGCGCAGCTTGTACGTACCGGCCGGGCCGTCCGCGTAGAACTTCGGGAGCTTCAGGCTGCCGTCGGCCGCCGTGGTGAGCTCGATGCTGCGGACGGGGTTGCCGTCGTCGTCCGTGCAGTACGGGCCCTTGTCGTTGACGGCCGGGTCGTCGCCGTCGGTGATCATGGTGGCGGTGACGGCGACCTTGCCCGCGGCCTTGCCCTTGTAGGTGGCGGCGACGGTGATGTCGTCGAAGGTCTCCCCGGCGACAGCCGTCAGCTCGGTGGTGCCGGTCCTGGTGAGGGCGTCGGCCTGGCGGGCGGTGACGGTCACCTTGAAGGTGGTGGCGACCGAGGTGCCGTCCACGGTGGCCCGCACGGTGAAGTCGCCGGTCTTCTCGCCCGCGCGGAGCAGCGGCGAGGACGCCTTGCCGTCGGCGCCGGTGGCGAGGGTGACCGCCTTGAATCCGCCGACGAACGCGGTGTCGGTGTCGCCGACGACGGTGAAGGTGACCTTCGCCTTGGCCACCGCCTTGCCGAGGCCGTCGTGCGCCCGCACCTTGACCGTTCCGCCGAACTGCTCGCCGGCGGTGGCGGTCAGCGTGCCGGTGCCGTCGTTCTGAAGCGCCGCCACCTGCTGGGACGGGGTGGGCGCCGGGGTCGGGGTGTGCGTCGGGGGCTTCGGCTTCGAGGGCTCGGGGCTGGGCTCGGACGGCTTCGGGGGCTTGGTGGACGGGCCCGGCTCCGGGGTCTCGGACGGCGAGGGCGTCGGGGACGGGGACGGGGTGCTCGACGGGCCGCCGTCCGGCCGGCCGGGGCCCGGATTCCGGCTGGTGGGGCCGGTCGGGAGGGCGCCGCTGCCGTCGGGGACCTCGTGCGTGCCGCGGTTGTAGTACGTGAACCAGGAGCGGACCGTACGCAGGTACACGTCGGAGTGGTTGTAGCTCAGGACCGCCCGGTCCAGGTCGGTGGCGGTCGACAGGTCGCGGTCGCCGGCGCAGAGGTAGCGTCCGGCGGCGAGCGCGGCGTCGTAGACGTTGTTGGGGTCCTTGCGGCCGTCGCCGTTGCCGTCCTGGCCCCAGGTCGCCCAGGTGGACGGGATGAACTGCATCGGGCCGACGGCCCGGTCGTGCGTCCGGTCCCCGTCGTAGGCGCCGTTGTCGGTGTCCTTGATCAGGGCGAAGCCGTTGCCGTCGAGGGCGGGGCCGAGGATCGGGGAGAGCGTGGTGCCCTGCGCGTCGACCCGGCCGCCGCGGGCCTGCCCGGACTCGACCTTGCCGATCGCGGCGAGCAGCTGCCACGGCAGCCGGCAGCCCGGGTCCGTGCCGGAGACGGTCGTCTGCGCCTTCTTGTACGCCGCGAGGACGGAGGCGGGTATGCCGGACTCGGCGGGGCCGGTCACCGGCAGGTTGGCCGAACCGCCGGGCTTGTCCGGGGTGTTCAGCGGCGGCAGGTCCGTGTAGTACGGCGAGTCGCCGGAGACGCCGCCGTTGCCGCCCTGTTCGGTGGGTGTCGCCGCACCGGCGGAGGAGTGGTCGCTGTCCGCCGCGACCAGCGGGGACCCCGGAGCCTGGGAGGCGGAGAGCGCCGCCACGGCGACGGCGGCCACGGCGGTGGTGGCCGCTCCTCTGTACAGTCGGCGACCGAATTGCGCTGCCATGAAGTGTGGGCCCTCCCCCTCGTCACTGTCGGCGCTCCCCTGCGCCTGGACTCAGGCGACCCTACGGCAAGTCCTCCGGCGCGCACACGGCGGGCGGGCCGGTTCTTACCGCTTTCTCACCTTCCTGAACACAAGTTGTCCACGTGCGGACATTCCCGTGACGGACCTTCCTGCCCCACGGGCCACCCCCTGCCTGCCCCTCCGGGTCACTCATACTGCCCGCATGCCCTTCACACTCAGCCATGCCGCCGCCGTGCTCCCGGGGATCCGGCGCGACGGCACGGGCCGTGGTCCGCTGCTCGCCTCGGCTCTGGTCGCGGGGTCGTTCGCGCCCGACCTGACGTACTTCGCGGATTCTGTGATTCCGGGCGCCATGGAGTTCGGCGAGGTGACCCACGCGGTGAGGGGTGTCGTCACCGTGGACATCCTGATCACCGCGCTGGCGCTCGGCCTCTGGCTGCTGCTGCGCGACCCGCTGGTGGCGCTGCTGCCGGAGCGGTGGCGGGGTCGGGTGCACGCCTGGCTGCGGGGCGGCGGGGCCCCGACGGGCCCCGGGCGGTGGGGACTTGGCGCGCGGGACGCCGGGTGGTTCGTGGTGTCGGCGGTGATCGGGTCCGCCACCCATGTCGTGTGGGACGCCTTCACCCATCACGACCGGTGGGGCGTACGGCTGGTGCCCGGGCTCGACGGCAGCGTGGCCGGGTACCCCGTCTTCACGCTCGTCCAGTACGGCACCTCGGCCCCGGCCCTGCTGCTGCTCGCCTGGTTCACGGTGTCGGGGCTGCGGCGGACCGGGGCCCAGCCGGTGCCCGCCTCCCTGCCGGTCCTGAGCGCTCGGGTCCGGGGCTGGGCGCTCGCCTCGATCGGGCTGTGCGCCGTGCTGGGCACCGCCCACCGGTGCGCCCGCTGGTACGCGTACTACGGGCACATCGACACACCGCTGGACATCATCCCGACCGCCTGCTTCGGCGCGGGCGCGGGCCTCGCGGCGGGGCTCCTGCTGTACGCGGCGGCGGTGCGGCCAGGGCCTTTCGTTTGGATCAGGCCGGATCAGGGAGCGGGGCCTGGTGCGTGCAGCTGCAAGGCGGAGGATTGAGGCAACGCGGAGCGTTGGTGATTGACGACAACGCCGCAGATGCGCGTGCCAGGCCCCGCGAGCCCGGCATGATCCAAACGAAAGGCCCTAGCGCCGGCGCGGCGGGAGGCGGAGCCGGCCGGGGCCCCCGCGGACCCCGGCCACCCACGGTCAGTGGGCCGCTGACTCCCAGTCGCCGCCGACGCCGACCGACACGTCCAGCGGGGCGCGCAGCTGCACCGCCGCGGACATCTCGTGGCGCAGGATGCGCTCGACCTGCTCCCGCTCGCCCGCGGCGATCTCCAGCACGATTTCGTCGTGGACCTGGAGCAGCATCCGGGACTTCAGCTCCGCCTCGGTCAGCGCCCGGTCGACCTGGAGCATGGCGACCTTGACGATGTCGGCGGCGGTGCCCTGGATCGGGGCGTTGAGCGCCATCCGCTCGGCGGTCTCGCGGCGCTGGCGGTTGTCGCTGTTCAGGTCGGGGAGATAGCGGCGGCGGCCGAAGATCGTCTCCGTGTACCCGGTGGCCCGGGCCTCCTCGACCACGCGGCGCAGATAGTCCCGGACCCCGCCGAACCGCTCGAAGTAGGTGTCCATCAGGCCCCGGGCCTCGCCCGCCTCGATGTTCAGCTGCTGGGAGAGGCCGAAGGCGGACAGCCCGTACGCCAGGCCGTAACTCATGGCCTTGATCTTGCGCCGCATCTCCGGATCGACCGCCGTCTTCTCGACGCCGAAGACCTGCGAGGCCACCGTGGTGTGCAGGTCCTCGCCGGAGGTGAACGCCTCGATCAGGCCCGCGTCCTCGGAGAGGTGGGCCATCACGCGCAGTTCGATCTGGCTGTAGTCGGCCGTCATCAGCGTCTCGAAGCCCTCGCCGACGACGAAACCGCGGCGGATCGCCCGGCCCTCGTCCGTGCGGACGGGGATGTTCTGCAGGTTCGGGTCGGTGGAGGAGAGACGGCCGGTCGCCGCCACCGTCTGGTTGAACGTGGTGTGGATACGGCCGTCCGCCGCGATCGTCTTCACCAGGCCCTCGACCGTGACCCGCAGCTTCGCCTGCTCCCGGTGGCGCAGCATGAGGACCGGCAGCTCGTGCTCGGTCTGGCCGGCCAGCCAGGCCAGCGCGTCCGCGTCCGTCGTGTAACCGGTCTTGGTCTTCTTGGTCTTCGGCAGGCCCAGCTCGCCGAACAGGACCTCCTGGAGCTGCTTGGGCGAACCGAGGTTGAACTCCCGGCCCACCGACGCGTGCGCCTCCTTCACCGCCTGCTGGACGGCCCCGGCGAACTGCTGCTCCATGCCCTCCAGATGGGCCCGGTCCGCCGCGATGCCGTGCCGCTCCAGGCGGGCGAGCAGGATCGACGTCGGGAGCTCCATGTCGTGCAGCAGCTCGGCCGCGCCGACCTCCTTCAGCCGCGCCGTGAACGCGTCACCGAGGTCCAGGACCGCGCGGGCCTGCGCCATCAGGGCGTCGGCCTCCGCCCGGTCGTCGGCGCCGAACGCCAGCTGACCGTCGGCCGCCGCGGCCGGGGCCAGCTCGCGGCCCAGGTACTCCACGGCCAGCGCGTCCAGCGCGAAGGAGCGGCGGCCGGGCTTCACCAGATACGCGGCGAGGGCGGTGTCCATCGCGACGCCTTCGAGGCGCCAGCCGTGCTCCGGGAAGACCCGCATCGCGCTCTTCGCGTTGTGCATGACCTTGGGCCGGGCCGGGTCCGCGACCCAGGCGGCGAACGCCTGCTCGTCGGCCTCGTCCAGCTGCGCCGGGTCCAGCCAGGCGGCGGAGCCGTCGGCGGCGGCGAGGGCGATCTCGGTGACCGTGCCGACGCCGAGCGCCCAGGTGTCGACCGTCATGACGCCGAGCGGCTGCGCGCCGTGCTCCGCCAGCCAGGGCCCCACCTCGCCGGTGGCGAGCACGGCCCCGTCCAGCTCGATCCCGGCGGCGGGCGCGGGCGGCTCGGCCTCCGCGGCGCCCGGGTCCACCGCGAGCAGCCGCTCGCGCAGGCTCGGGTTGCGGATCTCCAGTATGTCGAGGATGCCGGTGACCGCCGTGCGGTCGTAGGGGGCGCGCTCCAGCCCCTCCGGGGTCTTCGGCAGCTCCACGTCGCGGACCATCTCGGTCAGCACGCGGTTCATCTTCACCGCGTCCAGGTGGTCGCGGAGGTTCTGCCCGGCGACGCCCTTCACCTCGTCGGCCCGCGCGATCAGCTCGTCGAACGAACCGAACTGGTTGATCCACTTCGCGGCGGTCTTCTCACCGACCTTGGGGATGCTCGGAAGGTTGTCCGACGGGTCACCGCGCAGCGCCGCGAAGTCCGGATACTGCCGGGGGGTGAGGCCGTACTTCTCCACGACCTTCTCCGGGGTGAACCGGGTCAGCTCGGAGACTCCCTTGGTGGGGTACAGCACGGTCACGTTGTCCGTGATCAGCTGGAACGAATCGCGGTCGCCGGTGACGATCAGGACCTCGAAGCCGGCCGCCTCGGCCTGCGTGGCCAGCGTCGCGATGACGTCGTCCGCCTCGAAGCCGTCCACCGCGAACCGGTCCGCGTGCATCGCGTCCAGCAGCTCGCCGATCAGCTCGACCTGGCCCTTGAACTCGTCGGGGGTCTTCGACCGGTTCGCCTTGTACTCGGGGAACTCCTGCGCCCGCCACGTCTTGCGGGACACGTCGAACGCCACCGCGAAATGCGTCGGCGCCTCGTCGCGCAGCGTGTTCGCGAGCATCGACATGAAGCCGTACACCGCGTTCGTCGGCTGGCCCGCCGCCGTCGTGAAATTCTCCGCGGGCAGCGCAAAGAACGCCCGGTACGCCAGGGAGTGCCCGTCCATGAGGAGCAGGCGCGGTCGGTTGTCTGCCGTCTTCTTCGATGCCGTCTCAGCCACACCCCGATCCTGCCACGGACCACTGACAATCCGGACCGGCCACCGCCCGCGACGCCTCACCGGGCACCCGACCCGGCCCCCGTGCCAGGATCGGGAGAGAAGGAAACACACACGGCGGACCCACGAGCACACCTCCGGGGGCCCGCAGCCGGCTCGAAGGGGAGCACCATGGCCAGCAAGCCGCCCGCAGGAGACCCCGTCCAGGACGCCCCCCGGGTCGGACCGGCCCAGCACTCCGCCGCCGGACTGCCCGCCGTCGCCCAGAGCCTGCGCGTCGCCCAGCAGCAGATGGGCCTGCGCCGCACCGCTCAGACCCTCCTCAAGGTCAACCAGAAGGACGGCTTCGACTGCCCCGGCTGCGCCTGGCCCGAGGGCGACAAGCGGCACACCGCCGAGTTCTGCGAGAACGGCGTCAAGGCCGTCGCCGAGGAGGCCACGCTGCGCCGGGTCACCCCGGACTTCTTCGCCGAGCACCCCGTCTCCGACCTCGCCGGGCGCAGCGGATACTGGCTCGGCCAGCAGGGCCGTATCACCCAGCCCGTCTACCTGCCCGAGGGCGCCGACCGCTACGAGGCCATCACCTGGGAGCGGGCCTTCGACATCATGGCCGAGGAGCTGGGCGCCCTCGCCTCCCCCGACGAGGCCGTCTTCTACACCTCCGGGCGCACCAGCAACGAGGCCGCGTTCCTCCTCCAGCTCTTCGCCCGCGAGTTCGGCACCAACAACCTGCCGGACTGCTCCAACATGTGCCACGAGTCCTCGGGCTCCGCGCTCACCGAGACGATCGGCGTCGGCAAGGGCTCGGTCTCCCTGGAGGACCTGCACCACGCCGACCTGATCATCATCGCCGGGCAGAACCCCGGCACCAACCACCCCCGGATGCTCTCCGCCCTGGAGCAGGCCAAGGCCGCCGGCGCGAAGATCATCTCGGTGAACCCGCTGCCCGAGGCCGGCCTCGAACGCTTCAAGAACCCGCAGACCCCGCAGGGCATGCTCAAGGGCACCGCGCTCAACGACCTCTTCCTCCAGATCCGGATCGGCGGCGACCAGGCCCTCTTCCGCCTCCTGAACAAGCTGATCCTGGAGACCGAGGGCGCCGTCGACCAGACGTTCGTCGCCGAACACACCCATGGCTACGAGGAGTTCGCCGCCGCCGCGGCCGAGGCGGACTGGGACACGACGCTCGCCGCGACCGGGCTCGACCGCGCCGCCGTCGAAGAGGCCCTGGCGATGGTCCTGGCCTCGGAGCGCACCGTCGTCTGCTGGGCCATGGGCCTCACCCAGCACAAGCACTCCGTGCCGACCATCCGCGAGGTCGTCAACTTCCTCCTGCTGCGCGGCAACATCGGCCGCCCCGGCGCCGGGGTCTGCCCCGTGCGCGGCCACTCCAATGTCCAGGGCGACCGCACCATGGGCATCTTCGAACGGCCCGCGCCCGCCTTCCTCGACGCCCTCGACAAGGAGTTCCGGATCACCTCACCGCGCCACCACGGCTACGACGTGGTCCGCGCGATCCGCGCCCTGCGCGACGGTGAGGCCAAGGTCTTCTTCGCGATGGGCGGCAACTTCGTCGCCGCCACCCCCGACACCGACGTCACCGAGGCCGCCATGCGCAACGCGCGCCTCACCGTCCACGTCTCCACCAAGCTCAACCGCTCCCACGCCGTCACCGGCGCCCGCGCGCTGATCCTGCCCACCCTCGGCCGCACCGACAAGGACGTCCAGGCGGGCGGCAAGCAGTTCGTCACCGTCGAGGACTCCATGAGCAAGGTGCACGCCTCGCGCGGCAACCTCACCCCCGCGAGCCCCCACCTGCTCTCCGAGCCCGCCATCGTCGCCCGCCTCGCCCGCGCCGCACTCGGGCCCGAATCCGCCACGCCCTGGGAGGAGTTCGAGAAGGACTACGCGACGATCCGGGACCGCATCTCCCGGGTCGTCCCCGGCTTCGAGAACTTCAACGCACGCATCGCCCACCCCGGCGGCTTCACCCTCCCGCACGGCCCCCGCGACTCCCGCCGCTTCCCCACCGCCACCGGGAAGGCCAACTTCACCGCCGCGCCGGTCGAGTTCCCCGCGCTGCCCGAGGGCCGGCTGCTGCTCCAGACCCTGCGCTCCCACGACCAGTACAACACCACGATCTACGGCCTGGACGACCGCTACCGGGGCATCAAGGGAGGCCGCCGCGTCGTCCTCGTACACCCCGAGGACGCGGCGGCCCTCGGGCTCGCCGACGGGTCCTACACCGACCTCGTCAGCGAGTGGAAGGACGGGGTGGAGCGGCGCGCCCCCGGCTTCCGCGTCGTCCACTACCCGACCGCCAGGGGCTGCGCCGCCGCGTACTACCCGGAGACCAATGTGCTGGTCCCCCTCGACTCCACCGCCGACACCAGCAACACCCCCGCCTCCAAATCCGTCGTGGTGCGCTTCGAGCCGGCGGGCTAAGCGCTCGCTCAGGCGTCTGATATGAACGACGCGTACGAGCACCGCACCGAGACGAAAGGCGGACCCATGGGCGAGCAGACCACACCCACGTTCCCCCAGGAGATCATCGACGAGTACGCCGCGCTCGGCGTCGACCTGCCCGCCCTCTTCTCCGCCGGCCACCTCGGCGAGCGCATGGGCGTCCGCATCCTCGAAGCCTCCGCCGAGCGCGTCGTCGGCACCATGCCGGTCGAGGGCAACACCCAGCCCTACGGGCTCCTGCACGGCGGCGCCTCCGCCGTCCTCGCCGAGACCCTGGGCTCCGTCGGATCGATGCTGCACGGCGGCCCGTCCAAGTTCGCCGTGGGCGTCGACCTGAACTGCACCCATCACCGAGGGGTACGGAGCGGCCTCGTCACCGGCACCGCCACCCCCGTACACCGGGGGCGCACCACCGCCACGTACGAGATCGCCATCACCGACGAGCAGGGCAAGCGGGTCTGCACCGCACGCCTCACCTGCCTGCTGCGCGAAGCCCCCGCACCCGAAGCCGCCTGACCCCGCACCACCGCACCACCCACCCTGCCCGGCCGTCACCCAAAACGGCCGGGCAGCGGCATATCCGGGCACAACCACCGCCACGATCACGGAAATTGACCGGCGCACGGCGTCAACCCCCTTGACCCGGCGCTCCGTTCCATGGCCCACTCGTCTGCCACACCTCACCCGCCCCCACCACCACACCCCGTCGCCGCACCCCCGCCACCGTCACGCAGCGTAATCAACGCCCGAGGTGAAGCGCTCCGCCGCGACATGATCAGCCCGGCCCCGCAGCCGCCGGGCCCTTCGGCGCGCCCCCGCGCCCCCGCACCGGACCCCCGCCGGGCGACAGCAGCAAGATCACCTCAAGCCCCTTAGCAGAGCTGCACGTTCTCACATTGCGGTCGCTTCACGGTCCGGTAAAAAGCTGGACATGTCCACCCAGCCACCTCAAGCCTTGCTCAAGGGCATAACAAGACAGTCACATCCTTGGCCGGTACCACTCCCGACCCCCACCGCTGCCCTTAGAGTCACGGCCAGTCACCGCGCCGCCGGGCGCGTCTGCAAGCACGGCCCTGTACCAACCCAGTACGGCCCGGCGAACGACACGGCACCTCAAGCGAGGAGGCCGCGCCAGGGAAAGGACCTTTCGTGCGACACCGTTCTTTGCTCATCCTCACCACAGTGCTCACCACCGGTGCACTGACACTCACCGCCTGCGGGTCGCGCGACGACGACAACAAGAGCGACGGCAACAGCGGCAGCGGCAACACGACCGTCGTCATCGGCGTCGACGCGCCGCTCACCGGTGACCTCTCCGCCCTCGGCCTCGGCATCAAGAACTCCGCCGACCTCGCCGCCAAGACGGCGAACAAGGACAAGACGGTCCCCGGCATCACCTTCGAGGTCCAGCCCCTCGACGACCAGGCCCAGCCCTCCGTCGGCCAGCAGAACGCCACGAAGTTCATCGACAACAAGAAGGTCGTCGGTGTCGTCGGCCCGCTGAACTCCGGCGTCGCCCAGTCGATGCAGAAGCCGCTCAACGACGCCGGCCTCACCCAGGTCTCCCCCGCCAACACCGGCACCGAGCTGACCCAGGGCGACAACTGGAAGACCGGCGACAAGAAGCGCCCCTTCAAGACCTACTTCCGCACCGCCACCACGGACCAGATCCAGGGCGCCTTCGCCGCGAAGTACCTGTACAACGACGCGAAGATCAAGCAGGTCTACCTCATCGACGACCAGAAGCCCTACGGCGCCGGTCTCGCCGCCTCCTTCAAGGCCACCTTCACCGACCTCGGCGGCAAGATCGTCGGCGCCGACCACGTCAACCCCGACGACCGCGACTTCAACGCCGTCGTCACCAAGGTCAAGAAGTCCGGCGCCAAGGCCGTCTACTACGGCGGTGAGTACCCCGCCGGCGCCCCCCTGAGCCAGCAGCTCAAGGACAGCGTCAAGCTCCCGCTCATGGGCGGCGACGGCATGTACAGCGCCGACTTCATCAAGCTCAACAAGAAGGCCCAGGGCGACATCGCCACCTCCGTCGGCAAGCCCGTCGAGGAGCTCGACTCCGCCAAGAAGTTCATCGCGGACTACAAGACCGCCGGCTACAAGGACGCCTACGAGGCCTACGGGGGCGGCACCTACGACGCCACCTGGGCCATCATCGAGGCCGTCAAGCTCGCCGTCTCCGAGAACGACGGCAAGCTCCCCGACGACGCCCGCGCCAAGGTGCTCGACGCCATGAGCAAGGTCAAGTTCGACGGCGTGACCGGCCCGGTCTCCTTCGACGAGTTCGGCGACACCACCAACACCATGATGACCGCCTACCAGGTCGACGGTGGCAAGTGGGTCTCCAAGCTCAGCGAGGCCTACAAGCCGTAACTCCCGGGCACGCCCCGACCGACCCCAGACCGCGCGGGAGCGCTACGAGCACTCCCGCGCGGTGCCATATCCGAACCACTCCACGGAGGCCCTGCGGTGCACGAACTGCCGCAACAGCTGGCCAATGGACTCATCCTCGGCGCGATGTACGGACTCATCGCGATCGGCTACACGATGGTCTACGGAATCATCCAGCTCATCAACTTCGCCCACGGCGAGATCTTCATGATCGGAGGCTTCGGAGCTCTCACCGTGTACCTCTGGATGCCGGCCGGCTCCAACCTCCTCGCTATCGTCCCCCTCATGATCATCGGCGGCGTCATATGCTCCGTCGCCGTCAGCGTCGCCGCCGAACGCTTCGCGTACCGGCCCCTGCGCAACGCCCCCCGGCTCGCCCCGCTGATCACCGCGATCGGGCTCTCCCTCGCCCTCCAGCAGGCCATCTGGAAGTGGTACCCGGACGCCACCAAGGACCACCCCTTCCCGCAGTTCAAGGGCGACGCCTTCGAGCTCTTCGGCGCCCACGTCCAGCGCGGTGACCTCTTCGTCCTCATCTCCGCCCCCGTCTGCATGATCGCCCTCGGCCTCTTCGTCTCCAAGACCCGCGCCGGCCGCGGCATGCAGGCCACCTCGCAGGACCCCGACACCGCCAAGCTCATGGGCATCAACACCGACCGCATCATCGTCATGGCCTTCGCCATCGGTGCCGCGTTCGCCGCCGTCGCCGCCGTCGCCTACGGGCTCAAGAACGGCCAGATCGGCTTCCGCATGGGCTTCCTCATGGGCCTCAAGGCGTTCACCGCCGCCGTACTCGGCGGCATCGGCAACATCTACGGCGCCATGCTCGGCGGCGTCGTCCTCGGCGTCGCCGAATCCCTCGCCACCGGCTACATGAGCGACGTCCCCGGCATGGAACTCTTCGGCGGCGGCGCCTGGAAGGACGTGTGGGCCTTCGCCCTCCTCATCATCGTCCTGCTGCTGCGGCCCCAGGGCCTGCTCGGCGAACGCGTCGCGGACAGGGCGTGATACGGATGACCACCGCACTCCTCCCGCTCCCCGCGCCCGCCGCCCGCATCGCCACCCTCGCCGGCGCCGCGGCCGCCCTCGCCGGCACGCTCCTCCCCTGGACCTGGACCTCCGAATTCCCCGGCGACCTCACCGTCACCGGCTACCCCGGCGGCCTCCAGGTCCTCACCCTCACCGGCGCGATCCTCACCCTGCTCTTCGCCCTCACCAACTACGGCATCCCCGGACTGCGCTGGCTCTCCCCCGCCGGCACCCACAGCCCCGTCCGCCTCCTGGCGCTCGCCACCTTCGGCACCACCGGGTACGCCATGGGCGCCATCTCCTACGAGCTCGGCGGCGTCGTCAACCTCGAACCGGGAGCCTGGGTCAGCGGCATCGGCGCACTCGTCGCCGTCATCGCCTCCCTCGCCCTCCCCTACGACGTCCCGCTCTCCGCCGACGGCCCCGCGCCGAACGCCTGGCAGCGCTTCCGCAACAGCCTCGCCGCCCCCTCGGCACCCCGCGCCAAGGCCCTCCCGGGCTGGGCCGAGATCATCATCATCGCCGTCGCCTTCGGCCTCGGGCTCTACGTCTTCACCTACGGGATCGACATCCCCACCGAGGACTCCGAACAGTTCATCGGCTTCCTCATCACCGCGGGCTTCGCCGTCACCGCACTCAACCGCGCCGGACTCATCGCCCGGCTCACCGCGCTGACCACCAAGCACCGCAACGTCACCCTCGCGGCCGCCCTCGTCGCGGCCCTCTGCTTCCCCTTCACCCAGGACACCGCGGAGTACGCCCTCATCGGCGTCAACATCCTCATCTTCGCCACCGTCGCCCTGGGCCTCAACGTCGTCGTCGGCCTCGCCGGCCTCCTCGACCTCGGCTACGTCGCCTTCCTCGGCGTCGGCGCCTACACCGCCGCCCTGGTCTCCGGCGCGCCCCTCTCCGCGATCGGCGTCAAGTTCCCGTTCTGGGCCGCCGTCCTCACCGGAGCGGTCGTCTCGATGATCTTCGGCGTCCTCATCGGCGCCCCGACCCTGCGGCTGCGCGGCGACTACCTCGCCATCGTCACGCTCGGCTTCGGAGAGATCTTCCGCGTCACCGTCAACGCCCTCAACGGCAACAGCGGCCCCGACCTCACCAACGGCTCCCAGGGCATCCCCAGCATCCCCGACCTCAACCTGTTCGGGATCGACTTCGCCCTCAGCCACGACGTCGGACCCTTCACCCTCAGCAGGCCGGCCAACTACTACCTGCTGATGCTCGTCTTCACCGCCGTCGTCGTCCTGGTCTTCCGCCGCTCCGGGGAATCCCGCATCGGCCGCGCCTGGGTCGCCATCCGCGAGGACGAGACCGCCGCCACCGCCATGGGCATCAACGCCTTCCGGCTCAAACTGCTCGCCTTCGCCCTCGGCGCCACGCTGGCCGGCCTCGCCGGCACCGTACAGGCACACGTCAACTACACCGTGACGCCCGAGCAGTACCAGTTCGCCGGCTCCGTGCCGCCCAACTCCGCGTTCCTCCTCGCCGCCGTCATCCTCGGCGGCATGGGAACCCTCAGCGGACCCTTCGTCGGCGCCGCGCTGCTCTACCTCATCCCGGCGAAGCTCCAGTTCATGCAGGACTACCAGCTGTTCCTCTTCGGCATCGCGCTCGTCCTCCTGATGCGCTTCCGGCCCGAAGGCCTGGTCGCCGACCGCAGGAAGCAGCTCGAATTCCACGAGACCGACCAGCTCGACGTGCCCACACCCCGGAAGTCCGACGAGACGGACGCCGGCATCGCCAAGGCGGGGGCGTAACACCATGACCACCAAGACAGAGACCGCCACCGGGACGACCGTCCTGGACGCCAGCGGGGTCACCATGCGCTTCGGCGGCCTCACCGCCGTCCGCGACGTCGACCTCCAGGTCAACAGCGGCGAGATCGTCGGCCTCATCGGCCCCAACGGCGCCGGCAAGACCACCTTCTTCAACTGCCTCACCGGCCTGTACGTCCCCACCGAGGGCAAGGTCAGCTACAAGGGCACCGTCCTGCCGCCCAAGCCCCACCTCGTCACCAAGGCCGGCATCGCCCGCACCTTCCAGAACATCCGGCTCTTCGCCAACATGACCGTCCTGGAGAACGTCCTCGTCGGACGCCACACCCGGACCAAGGAAGGCCTCTGGTCGGCGCTCCTCCACCTTCCCGGCTACCACGCCGCGGAAACCGCCAGCCGCGCACGCGCGATGGAACTCCTGGAGTTCATCGGCCTCCAGGACAAGGCCGACCACCTCGCGCGCAACCTCCCCTACGGAGACCAGCGCAAGCTGGAAATCGCCCGCGCGCTCGCCAGCGACCCCGGACTCCTCCTCCTGGACGAGCCCACCGCCGGCATGAACCCGCAGGAGACCCGCGTCACCGAAGAGCTCATCTTCGCGATCCGGGACCAGGGCATCGCCGTCCTCGTCATCGAGCACGACATGCGCTTCATCTTCAACCTCTGCGACCGCGTCGCCTGCCTCGTCCAGGGCGAGAAGCTCGTCGAGGGCACCGCCTCCGAGGTCCAGAGCGACGAACGCGTCATCGCCGCCTACCTCGGCACCCCCTTCGAAGGCGCCCCCGGCGCCGACGAGGTCGCCGAGGTCGAGAAGGCCGAGGCGAGCGCCACCACCACGAGCACGGAAGAGGAGGACAACCGATGACCGCACTGCTGGAGGTCGAGGACCTCCGCGTCGCCTACGGCAAGATCGAAGCCGTCAAGGGCATCTCGTTCACCGTCGAGGCCGGCCAGGTGGTCACCCTCATCGGCACCAACGGCGCCGGCAAGACCACCACCCTGCGCACCCTCTCCGGGCTGCTCAAACCCCTCGCCGGACGCATCCTCTTCGAGGGCAAACCGCTCACCAACATCCCCGCGCACAAGATCGTCTCCCTGGGCCTCGCCCACTCCCCCGAGGGCCGCCACATCTTCCCCCGGCTGACGATCACGGAGAACCTGCTCCTCGGTGCGTACCTCCGCAACGACAAGGCGGGCATCGAGAAGGACGTCCAGCGCGCCTACGAGCTCTTCCCCATCCTCGGGGAACGCCGAAAGCAGGCCGCCGGGACGCTCTCCGGCGGCGAGCAGCAGATGCTCGCCATGGGCAGGGCGATGATGTCCCAGCCCAAGCTGCTCATGCTCGACGAGCCCTCCATGGGCCTCTCGCCGATCATGATGCAGAAGATCATGGAGACCATCGTCGAACTCCGCGCCTCCGGCACGACGATCCTCCTGGTCGAGCAGAACGCCCAGGCCGCGCTGTCGCTGGCGGACCAGGGCCACGTCATGGAGATCGGCAAGATCGTCCTCTCCGGCACCGGGGCGGACCTCCTCCACGACGAGTCCGTCCGCAAGGCGTACCTGGGCGAGGACTGAGCGCTCACGCGTACGAGAAAGGCCCGCGCCTCCGTGGCGCGGGCCTTTCCTGTGCTTTACGGGGTTACTCGGCGGCCTTCTTCTTCTCCTCGGCGTCCTCGATCAGGGCCTCGGCGAGCTGCTGCATCGACAGCCGGCGGTCCATGGACGTCTTCTGGATCCACCGGAACGCCTCCGGCTCGGACAGCCCGTAGTCCGTCTGAAGGATGCTCTTCGCCCGGTCCACCAGCTTCCGCGTCTCCAGCCGCTGGGCGAGGTCGGCGACCTCGTTCTCCAGGGCCTTCAGCTCGGAGAACCGCGAGACGGCCATCTCGATCGCCGGGACGACGTCGCTCTTGCTGAACGGCTTCACGAGGTACGCCATCGCCCCGGCGTCCCGGGCCCGCTCCACGAGGTCGCGCTGCGAGAAGGCGGTGAGCATGAGGACCGGGGCGATGGACTCCTCGGCGATCTTCTCGGCGGCGGAGATCCCGTCGAGCACGGGCATCTTCACATCGAGGATGACCAGGTCCGGCTTGTGCTCCCGAGCCAGCTCGACGGCCTGCTGCCCGTCCCCGGCCTCCCCGACGACGGAGTACCCCTCCTCTTCGAGCATCTCCTTGAGGTCGAGGCGGATGAGTGCCTCGTCCTCGGCGATGACGACACGGGTCGTCAGCGGCGGAACGTGCGACTTGTCGTCATCGGCGACGGGCTGGGGCGACTCGGGGGTGGTCACGGGGGCTCCTTGTTCCAGGACAGGACTGCTGCCTCTGAGCCTACCTAGCTACGCCGCAGCAACGGGACCCGGTACACTGCTGCACAGCTCCCACCTTGCCCGGTTGGAGGAACTGGTCATACTCGCGGTGCTCAAACCACCGTGCCTTCGGGCATGTGGGTTCGAATCCCACACCGGGCACACCGAAGCGGATGTTCACGTTCTCGTGAACATCCGCTTTTTGCTGCGTGCGGCGGGTTCGGGGCGCTCATCGTGTTCCCATGAACGTGTACGAAACGGAATTGCGACAGAGGGCCCTCGGCCTTCTCCGCAGCGGCGCCCGCAATGCGGACGTCGCACGAGAGCTGAACGTCCCCGCCGGAACGATCGGCTCGTGGCTGTACGCAGATCGCAGGCAGCGCGGAATCCCGTTTAAGCAGCCCGCCGACTGCCCCTGGTGCACGGGCGGGGAATTCGATCACCTCGCCTACGCATACCTGCTCGGGCTCTACCTCGGAGACGGCTGCATCAGCCAGGGCAGGCGAGGCGTGTACGCACTCCGCGTCGCCTGCGCCGACGCATGGCCCGGAATCATGGACGCTTGCGGCGAGGCCATGCAGATCATTCGACCGAGCAACAAGGTGTTCCGCGTGCAGCGACAAGGCTGCCAATACGTGACGTGTCTCAGCAAGCACTGGCCGTGCTTCTTCCCTCAGCACGGCCCCGGCAAGAAGCACGACCGTGAAATCGCTCTGGCCGAGTGGCAACAGGAGATCGTGGACGCCCACCCGTGGGACTTCATCCGCGGCCTGATCCACTCCGATGGCTGCCGCATCACCAACTGGGCCACCCGCCTCGTCCGTGGCGAACGGCGGCGCTACGAGTACCCGCGCTACTTCTTCACCAACCTGTCGGCCGACATTCTGAGGCTCTATACCGACACGCTCGACCGGGTCGGCGTCGAGTGGAAAGACACCAAGGGCAAGAACATCTCCGTCGCCCGACGGGCGTCCGTCGCTCTCATGGACGCTCACGTCGGGCCGAAATACTGAGCCGCCCCGCTACTTCGGGCTGTCGTCCTCGCCGATGTGGTGCACGCGCACCAGATTCGTGGAGCCCGCGACACCCGGCGGGGAGCCCGCCGTGATGACCACGACGTCGCCCTTCTGGCAGCGGCCGATCTTGAGGAGTTCCTCGTCCACCTGGGCGACCATCGCATCCGTGGAGTCCACGTGCGGACCCAGGAACGTTTCGACGCCCCACGTCAGGTTGAGCTGGGAGCGCGTGGCCGGGTCCGGGGTGAAGGCCAGGAGCGGGATCGGGGAGCGGTAACGCGACAACCGCTTCACCGTGTCGCCGCTCTGCGTGAAGGCCACCAGGAACTTCGCACCGAGGAAGTCGCCCATCTCCGCCGCCGCGCGGGCCACCGCGCCGCCCTGGGTGCGGGGCTTGTTCCGGTCCGTCAGCGGCGGGAGGCCCTTCGCGAGGATGTCCTCCTCGGCCGCCTCCACGATGCGGGCCATCGTGCGGACCGTCTCGATCGCGTACTTGCCGACGCTCGTCTCGCCGGAGAGCATCACCGCGTCCGTGCCGTCGATGATCGCGTTGGCGACGTCGGACGCCTCGGCGCGGGTGGGCCGGGAGTTGTCGATCATCGAGTCGAGCATCTGCGTCGCGACGATGACCGGCTTCGCGTTGCGCTTGGCGAGCTTGATCGCGCGCTTCTGGACGATCGGGACCTGCTCCAGCGGCATTTCGACGCCCAAGTCGCCGCGGGCGACCATGATCCCGTCGAAGGCGGCCACGATGTCCTCGATGTTCTCGACGGCCTGCGGCTTCTCGACCTTGGCGATGACCGGGAGGCGGCGGCCCTCCTCGTCCATGACGCGGTGGACGTCCTCGATGTCGCGGCCGCTGCGGACGAAGGAGAGGGCGATGATGTCGGCGCCCGCGCGAATCGCCCAGCGCAGGTCCTCGATGTCCTTCTCGGAGAGCGCGGGGACGGAGACGGCGACACCGGGGAGGTTGAGGCCCTTGTGGTCGGAGACCATGCCGCCCTCGACCACGGTGGTGCGAACGCGGGGGCCGTCGACCTCGGTGACCTCCAGGGTGACGCGGCCGTCGTCGATCAGGATGCGCTCACCGGGGGTGACGTCGGAGGCGAGCCCGTCGTACGTCGTGCCGCAGCCGTTGCGGTCGCCGTCCATCGGCTCGACGGTGATGGTGAAGTCGTCGCCGCGTTCAAGGAGTACGGGTCCTTCACGGAAGCGTCCGAGGCGGATCTTCGGGCCTTGAAGGTCGGCGAGGACGCCCACGCTGCGGTGCGCCTCGTCGGACGCTTTGCGCACGCGGTGGTACCGCTCTTCGTGTTCGGCGTAACTGCCGTGGCTGAGGTTGAGGCGGGCGATGTCCATTCCCGCCTCGACCAAGGCCTTGATCTGGTCGTATGAGTCGGTTGCGGGTCCCAGGGTGCAAACGATTTTGGCTCGGCGCATGGTTCGAGCCTAGACCTTACCTATGGGTAGGTAATTGGCTCTGTATGACTGTCCAACCACCTTTGCATGAAGGGTTATTGACAAGTGTTGAATTGTGCGGCGGCGCGCTCGGATGAGCACGCGCCGGTGTCCCCGTAGGCGGTGATTCAGAGTTTCGGCGGGGTCATGGTGAAGCGGGCGTTCACCTGCGCGTACACGGTCTGCCGCTGGGGTTCGAGGTCGACGGGGGGCGGGGGCGGGGCGCCCGCTCCGGCGGGCGCGGCCGGCATCGCGCCGCCGTAGCCGCCGGTGCGGGCGTACGCGACCGGGGCGGCGTTCTCCGCGCCTATGTCGGCGAGTTCGACCAGGGCGGCGAGGTCGGCACCCAGGGCTCCGGCGTATTCGCGGGCGCGCTGGACGGCCTCGCGGACGGCCTGGCGGCGGGCCTCGCCGTGCGCGGGCGAGGTGGGGCGCAGGGCCCACCAGGGTCCGTTGACGTGGGTCATGTCGAGGTCGCCGACGCGGGTGACGAACTCGCCGAGTGCGGTGAAGTCGTTGAGGACGGCGGTGATGTAGACGCGTCCGTGGTAGGCGCGGATCTTCTCGTCGCGGCCGCGCTGGACGAGTTCGGGGTGGATGGAGAGCGCGCCGGTCTCGATCTTCTCGACGGCGTCCCCGTAAGTGCGGGCGAGTTCGAGGACGGTGGCGTTGCGGCGGGTGAGGTCTTCGAGGGCGGCGCGGCGGTCCTTGCCGCGGGCGGTGACGGTGATGGAGAGGCGGGCGATCTCGGGGTCGACTTCCAGGCGGGCTTCGCCGCGGACGGCGAGGCGGGGCTGGTCGGGGGTGCCGAAGGGCTGCGCGGGCTCGGTCATGGGTCCACTGTGGCATCCGAGTGTGACAGTCGGGGTGTTCGCGGCCGGACGCCGTCCTGTCGATGTGTGGTCATGGAACGGAAACCTGCCGGGGGTGTTGCCGGAGGTGGTGCCTGGGTGATTATCTACGCGCGTTGTTGGACGGCGTACGACAGAACTTCGCACCAAGTGAACCGAAATGTGGGAGACGAGATGCCGCTGAACCGAAGGACGTTCCTGGGGACATCGGCCGCGGCCGGCGCGAGCGCGGTGGTGGTGGGCGGCGTCGCGTCGCCCGCCGAGGCGCACGGGCGCGGGCACGGTCATGGTCACGGGCGTCCGCAGAAGCGGTACTCGTTCACCGTGATGGGGACGACGGATCTGCACGGGAACGTCTTCAACTGGGACTACTTCACGGACGCCGAGTTCGATGACAAGGACCACAACGACGTCGGTCTGGCGAAGATCTCGACGCTGGTGGAGCAGGTGCGGCGGGAGAAGGGCCGTCACAACACCCTGATGATCGACGCGGGTGACACGATCCAGGGTACGCAGCTCTCGTACTACTACGCGAAGATCGACCCGATCACGGCGAAGCGCGGTCCGGTGCACCCGATGGCGCAGGCGATGAACGCGATCGGCTATGACGCGGCGGCGCTGGGGAACCACGAGTTCAATTACGGGATTCCGGTGCTGCGGAAGTTCGAGGAGCAGTGCGACTTCCCGCTGCTGGGGGCGAACGCGCTGGACGCGAAGACGCTGCGGCCGGCGTTCGCGCCGTATGTGATCAAGAAGCTGCGGACGCCGCACGGCCGGGATGTGAAGGTGGCGGTTCTGGGGCTGACGAACCCGGGGATCGCGATCTGGGACAAGGCGAACGTGAGCGGGAAGATGGTGTTCCCGGGGCTTGAGGAGCAGGCGGCGAAGTATGTGCCGCGGCTGCGTTCGATGGGCGCGGATGTGGTGATCGTGTCGGCGCACTCGGGGAACAGCGGGACGTCGTCGTACGGGGACCAGATTCCGTATGTGGAGAACGCGGCGGGTCTGGTGGCGGAGCAGGTGCCGGGGATCGACGCGATCCTGGTGGGTCACGCGCATCTGGAGATTCCCGAGTACTTCGTGGAGAACAAGGAGACGGGGAAGAAGGTCGTGCTCTCGGAGCCGCTGAAGTGGGGGCAGCGGCTGACGCTGTTCGACTTCGAGGTGGTGTGGGAGAAGGGCCGCTGGGTGGTGGAGAAGGCCGGTTCGCGGGTGCTGAACTCGAACACGGCGGCCGAGGACCGGAAGATCACGAAGCTGCTGGCGGACGAGCACAAGAAGGTCGTGGCGTACGTCAACCAGGTGATCGGTACGGCGGCTTCGGAGATGACCACGGCGGAGGCGGCGTGGAAGGACGAGCCGATCATCGATCTGATCAACGTCGTTCAGGCGGAGACGGTGAAGGCGGCGCTGGCGGGTGGTGAGTACGCGGAGCTTCCGGTGCTGTCGCAGGCGTCGTGCTTCTCGCGTACGGCGCGGATTCCGGCCGGGAACGTGACGATCAAGGACGCGGCGGGTCTGTATCCGTTCGAGAACACGTTGGAGGCGCGTCTGGTGACGGGTGCGCAGATTCTGGAGTACCTGGAGTTCTCGGCGAAGTACTACGTGCAGACGGCGGCGGGTGCTCCGGTGGATCCGGAGAAGCTGACGAATGCGGACAGCACGCCGGACTACAACTACGACGCGGTGTCGGGTCTGACGTACGAGATCGACATCGCGAAGCCGGTGGGTTCGCGGATCGTGAATCTGTCGTTCGCGGGGAAGCCGCTTGATCCGAAGGCGCAGTTCGTGCTGGCGGTGAACAACTACCGGGCGAGCGGTGGCGGCAATTTCCCGCATGTTCCGGCGGCGAAGCAGCTGTGGGCGAATTCGGAGGAGATCCGGAACACGATCATCGCCTGGGTGCAGGCGAAGGGTTCGGTGGATCCGGCGGAGTTCGCTTCGGTGGACTGGAAGCTGACGCGGGACGGTGTGCCGGTGTTCTAGGGGTGCCGGTACGGGTGTGACGGCGGCCCCCTCTCCTTCCGCGGGTGCGGTGGGAGAGGGGGCCGCTGTGGTGTGTGTCAGCGGGTGCCGAGGAGGGTGCGCCAGGTGTTGGGGCCGATGACGCCGTCGGCGGAGAGGTGGTACTTCTTCTGGAAGGAGAGGGTCGCGGACTTGGTCGCGGGGCCGAAGCTGCCGTCGACGGCGAGGCTGTAGCCGTAGATCTTGAGCTGGTTCTGGGCTGCCTTGACGGCGTTGCCCTTGGTGCCGTACTTGACGACGACGATGAGCTTGGACCAGGTGTTGGGGCCGATGACGCCGTCGGCGGAGAGGCCGTGGGCCTTCTGGAAGCGGATGACGGCGGCGCGGGTGGCGGGGCCGAAGCTGCTGTCGGCGGCGATGCTGTAGCCGCGTGCGATGAGGAGTTGCTGGGCGGAGCGGACGTCGGTGCCCTTGGAGCCGCTCTTGAGGACGGGCCAGGCGGCGCTGGGGGTGGAGGGGGTGCTGCTGCCTCCGCCGCTGCTGCTTCCGCTGAGCTTGAGGGGGCGGTAGGGGTCGTAGTTGTCCTTGCCTATTCCGTAGCTGAGGGTGCGGTGGGTGGTGCCGTGGGAGCCGCGCTGTTCGTAGGCCCAGTAGGAGCTGTGTGAGGAGTTGGCCCACTTCTCGAAGATGACGACGTGGCGGAAGTCGCCGTCGCTGGTGCTGGCGTCGATGAGCAGGTCGCCCTTTTTCAGCTGGCTGGTGCTGCTGAGGTGCTTGGTGACGCCGCTGGCGGAGCTGGCGAGGCCGACGGTGTTGAGGCCGGGCTTGCCGAGTGCGAGTGCCATGGAGACGAACCCGGAGCAGTCCTGGCGGTAGCCGTCCTTCCAGACGCGCTGCATGCTGTAGGGGACCTGGTGGCCGCCGTTGGCGGTGAGCCAGGTGCGGGCCCGGTTGATCATGGTGTCGGGCGAGATCGTGCCGGAGGCCATGGAGGCTATTTGGTCGGCCTGGGTGACCAGGTCGCTGTCGGCCTCGGGTTCGGGGCCGTAGTCCGTGTCTCTGGCGGCGGCGACGGTTTTCTGGTCGGTGGTGTCGTCGGTGAGCGACGGTACGACGACGACGGCGGCGGCGATTCCCGCGGCGACGAAGCCGGCGAGGGCGATCTGTGTGCGGCGCGTGATTGACATGGTGTCCCCCGATGCGAGTCCAGGTGCGGCACACGGGTTCGACGGCGCCGGCTGGTGCGGGGTGCTGTCGTTCCTGGTGTGCCGCCTGAGGTGGCTGACGGGGCACCACGATGGCAAGTGCGGGGGCGTTGGCCCAGCGTTGTGCGAAAGCCGCATCCGCTAGTGACGTGACCTCAACAATGTCGGCGATTGGTGGGCGGCTTGTCTCGGGGGCCGGGTGGGTCAGTTGTTGCGGGTGAGGGGGACGAGGGTGGGTTGTTGGGTGGGGATGGCGGGTTGGGTGAGGCCGAAGGTGGTGAAGGCGGTGCGCTGTGGGAGGGGGTACGGGGTGGTGCCGGTGAGGTCGTTGAGGATGGTGGCGCTGCGCCAGGCGGCGAGGCCTAGGTCGGGGGCGCCGACGCCGTGGGTGTGGCGTTCGGCGTTCTGTACGTAGATGTGGCCGGTGACGGCGGGGCCGAGGTCGAGGCGGTGGTGGGCGTCGACGCGGGGGCGGCCGGCTGTGTCGCGGCGGAGGTGGGGTGCGAGGTGGTGGAGGAGGGTGTCGAGGGGGCGTTCGCGGTAGCCGGTGGCGAGGACGACGGCGTCGGTGGTGAGGCGGGTGCGGGTGGACTGCTGGGTGTGTTCGAGGTGGAGTTCGACGCGGGTGTTGGCGACGCGTCCGGCGGTGCGGACGGTGACGCCGGGGGTGAGGGTGGCGTCGGGCCAGCCGCCGTGGAGGGTGCGGCGGTAGAGCTCGTCGTGGATGGCGGCGATGGTGTCGTGGTCGATGCCCTTGTGGAGTTGCCACTGCTGGGGGACGAGGGTGTCGCGGACGGTTTCGGGGAGGTTGTGGAAGTAGCGGGTGTAGTCGGGGGTGAAGTGTTCGAGGCCGAGTTTGGAGTACTCCATGGGCGCGAAGGCGGGGGTGCGGGCGAGCCAGTGGAGCCCTTCGTTTCCGGTGGGGCGGGCGCGGAGGAGGTCGAGGAAGATCTCGGCGCCGGACTGGCCGGAGCCGATGACGGTGATGTGGCGGGCCGTCAGGAGGCGGTCGCGGTGGTGGAGGTAGTCGGCGGAGTGGATGACGGGGGCGGTGCCGGTGTCGGTGAGGGGTTTGAGGGCGTCGGGGATGTGGGGTTCGGTGCCGATGCCGAGGGCGATGTGGCGGGTGTGGGTGCGGCCGAGTGATTCGGCTTCGCCGTGGGCGTCGAGCTGGGTGTGGTCGATGTCGAAGCGGGCGGTCTGGGGGTCCCAGCGGATGGCGTCGACCTGGTGGCCGAAGTGGAGGCCGGGGAGCCGGGTGCTGACCCAGCGGCAGTAGGCGTCGTATTCGGCGCGGTGGATGTGGAAGCGCTCGGCGAAGTAGAAGGGGTAGAGGCGGTTCTGGGCGCGTTGGTAGTTGAGGAAGCTCCAGGGGCTGGTGGGGTCGGCGAGGGTGACGAGGTCGGCGAGGAAGGGGACTTGGAGGGTGGCGCCTTCGATGAGGAGTCCGGGGTGCCAGTGGAAGGCGGGGCGCTGTTCGTAGAAGGCGGTGGTGAGGGGGGTGGGGAGGCCGTGGGCGAGGGCGGCGAGGGAGAGGTTGAAGGGGCCGATGCCGATGCCGACGAGGTCGTGGGTGCGGAGGGGGTCGGGGGTGGCCGGGGCGGCGGTCATCGGAGGGTGCTGCCTTCCTTGAGTTCGGCGGTGAGCCGGGTGACGAGGGCGAGGAGGCGGTGGAGGTCGTCGGGGGTGGTGTGGGGGTTGAGCAGGGTGGCCTTGAGCCAGAGGCGGCCGTGGGTGTGGGTGCGGCCGAGTACGGCGTGGCCGCGGGTGAGGAGGGTGCGGCGGACGGTGGCGACGGTGTGGTCGTCGGCGTCGGTGGGGCGGAAGAGGACGGTGCTGATGGTGGGGCGGTCGTGGAGTTCGAGGGCGGGGGTGGCGTCGACGAGGTCGGCGAGGGTGTGCGCGGCGGCGCAGGTGCGGTCCACGAGGTCGGCGAGTCCGGTGCGGCCGAGGGCGCGGAGGGTGACGGCGATCTTGAGTACGTCGGGGCGGCGGGTGGTGCGCAGGGAGCGGCCGAGGAGGTCGGGTAGGCCGGCTTCGGTGTCGTCGTCGGCGTTGAGGTAGGGGGCCTGGTGGTGGAGGGCGTGGAGGTGGTGGCGGTCGGGGACGGCGAGGATGCCGGCGGACGCGGGCTGCCAGCCGAGTTTGTGGAGGTCGAGGGTGACGCTGTCGGCGCGGTCGAGTCCGTCGAGGCGGTGGCGGTGGGCGGGGCTGAGGAGGAGGGGCCCGCCGTAGGCGGCGTCGATGTGGAGTTCGGCGCCGTGGCGGGCGCAGAGGTCGGCGATCTCGGCGAGGGGGTCGATCTGGCCGGTGTCGGTGGTGCCGGCGGTGGCGGTGACGAGGAGGGGGCCCTGCGTGTGGTGGCGGGCGAGGGTCTCGTGGAGTGCGGGGACGTCGATGGTGCCGTTCGGGGCGGGCACGGTGAGGGGTTCGGGGAGGCCGAGGAGCCAGGCGGCGCGGGTGATGCTGTGGTGGGCGTTGGCGCCGGTGATGGTCTGGACGGGGCCGTGGCGCTCGCGGGCGAGGAGGAGGCCGAGTTGGTTGGCCTCGGTGCCGCCGGTGGTGACGAGGGCGTCGGGTGCGGGGTGGTGGGGGTAGACCTCGGCGGCGAGCGCGGCGGTGGTGTCGGCTTCGAGGGTGGAGGCGGCGGGGGCCTGGTCCCAGGAGTCCATGGAGGGGTTGAGGGCGGAGGCGGCGAGGTCGGCGGCTGCGGCGAGGGCGAGGGGCGGGGTGTGGAGGTGGGCGGCGCAGAGGGGGTCGGCGGGGTCGGCGGCGCCTTCGGTGAGGGCTTGGACGAGGGTGGCGAGGGCGTGGTGGGCGCCGGTGCCCCGGTCCGGGATGAGGGGGGTGAGGGCGGTGCGGGTGCGCGGGGTGACGGTGTCGGGTCCGCCTGCGGGGAGGGGGCCGTCGCGGCGTCGGGCGCCTTCGGCGAGGGCGGTGAGGACGGTGTCGAGGAGGGGGCGCAGGGCGTCGGGTCCGGTGGTGGACCCGGCGAGGGGCGGTACGGGCATGGGGCGGGTGGTCCTTCGGGCGCGCGGGGACGGGGTGGAGACATGGGTGTGCGTGCCAGCTTGTCCGGGTTTCGGGTGGCGCGGCCGGGGACCGGGGGATCTGAACTCGAAAGGGTGGCGGGGCGCGGATGGGGGCGCGGTGCCGGGGGCCGGGGTGGTATGGGCGTGCCCGGCGCGCTCCTCGTGGTGAGGGGCGGGCCGGGCACGGGTGGGGTCAGTTGGCGTTGCGTACGTTCAGGGCGCGGCGCAGGTCGTCGATCTGGTCGATGAGCTTGCGGCGGAGTGCGGGGATGAGGGCCGGGTCGTCCAGGGCCTCTTCGCCGGCGCGGAGGCTGTCGGCGTCGACGGCGTGGGCGGGGAAGGCGTAGCGCCCGGCGGCTTCGGCGATGGCGGGGCCCCGGCGGGCGGCGAGCTGGGCGGCCTCGGGATAGAAGCGGGGCACGTATGCGCGTACGAGGTCGGTCTGTTCGGGCTGCCAGAAGCCCTGGGCGGTGGCGGAGAAGAGGTAGTTGGAGAGGCTGTCGTCGTGGAACATCGCGTCCCAGGCGGCGGCCTTGGCCTCGGGGGTGGGCAGGGCGGCGCGGCAGCGGGCGGCGCCTTCCTGGCCGGTGGCGCTGGGGTCGTCCTCCAGGGCCGCGTCGATGGCGGTCTCGTCGGTGGCGCCGAGGACGGCGAGGCGGGTGAGGATGCGCCAGCGCAGTTCGGGGTCGAGTTCGGGTCCGCCGGGGACGGTGTCGTCGGCGAGCCAGCCCTGGATGGTGTCGGGCTGGGTGGCGGCGTCGATGAGGTGGCGTACGGCGGTGAGGCGCAGGCCGGGGTGGGTGCCGTCCTCGGTGCGGCGGATGAGGTCGCGGCAGAGGGAGGTGATCGTGGCGAGGGCGGCGGGCCGGTCCTCGGGGGCGGTGTAGCGGCCGGCGACCTGGGTGTCCGCGAAGGCCAGGACGCCTTGGAGGAGGGCGAGGTCGGTCTCGTACGGGAGGTGGGCGCGGGCGGCTTCGAGGTAGGTGCTGGGGGCGAGTTCGCCGTCCCGGACCATGTCGCGGGCGGAGTTCCAGACGACGGCGCGGGTGAGGGCGTCGGGGATGCCGGAGAGGCTGTCCAGGACGGTGTTCCAGGAGTGCGGGTCGAGCCGGATCTTGGCGTAGGTGAGGTCTTCGTCGTTGAGGACGACGAGGGCGGGGCGGCGGCCGGGGCGGGTGGCGGGGGCTTCCTCGGGGATGCCGGCGTCGAAGCGTTCGCGCAGGACGAGGGGGGTGGGCCCGTGCTGGGTGTCGAGGCTGTGGTCGTACACGCCGACGCTGATGCGGTGGGGGCGGGTGCCCCGGTGGTCGACGGTGAGCGACCAGGTGGTGTCGGTCTCGGTGGTGTGCGCGGCGAGGGTGTCGACGCCGGTGGTACGGAGCCACTGGTCGGCCCAGGCGTGGACGTCCCGGTCGGTGGCCGAGGCGAGGTTGTCGATGAAGTCGGCGAGGGTGGCGTTGCCGAACTTGTGGCGGGCGAAGTGGGTGTTGATGCCCGCGAGGAAGTCCTTCTCGCCGAGCCAGGCGACGAGCTGGCGCAGGGCGGAGGCGCCCTTGGCGTAGGAGATGCCGTCGAAGTTGAGGAGCGCGGAGGCGGTGTCGGGGACGTCGGCCGGGTCGGGGGCGACGGGGTGGGTGGAGGGGCGCTGGTCGGCGTCGTATCCCCAGCCCTTGCGGGCGACGCCGAAGTCGACCCAGGTGTCGGTGAACCGTGTTGCTTCGGCGAGGGTCTGGTAGCCCATGTACTCGGCGAAGGACTCGTTGAGCCAGATGTCGTCCCACCAGGCGAGGGTGACGAGGTCGCCGAACCACATGTGGGCCATCTCGTGGGCGATGACCATGCCGCGGGTCTGGCGTTCGGTGTCGGTGACGGCGGAGCGGTAGATGAACTCGTCGCGGAAGGTGACGAGTCCGGGGTTCTCCATGGCGCCGGCGTTGAACTCGGGGACGAATGCCTGGTCGTACGAGTCGAAGGGGTACGGCTCGGTGAACTTCTCCTGGAACCGGTCGAAGCAGGCTCGGGTGATGTCGAGGATCTCGTCGGCGTCGGCGTCGAGGTGGGGGGCGAGGGAGCGGCGGCAGTGGATGCCGAAGGGCAGTCCTGCGTGCTCGGTGGTCACGGAGTGCCAGGGGCCGGCGGCGACGGCGACGAGGTAGGTGGAGAGCGGCGGGGTGGGGGCGATGGTCCAGCGGCCGTCGCCGGTGTGCTCGGTGACGCCGTTGCCGAGGACGGTCCAGCCTTCGGGGGCGGTGACGGTGAGGGCGAAGACCGACTTGAGGTCGGGCTGGTCGAAGGCGGCGAAGACGCGCTGGACGTCCTCCATGAAGAGCTGGGTGTAGACGTATGTCTCGTTGTCGCTGGGGTCGGTGAAGCGGTGCATGCCCTCGCCGGTGCGGGAGTAGCGCATCGCGGCGTCGACGCGGATCTCGTGCGGTCCTTCGGTGAGGCCGGTGAGGGGGTACCGGTTCTCGGTGAGGTCCGCGGGGTCCAGCGGCTGCCCGTCGAGGCTGATCGAGCGCAGGGTGGCGGGCTTGAGCTCGATGAAGGTGTCACCGGCCGTACGGGCGGTGAACTCGATCACGGTACGGGAGTCGAAGGTCTCCTCCCCCGCGGTGAGATCGAGTTCGATGGTGTATCGCTGAACGTCGAGGATCTGGGCTCGGGCCTGCGCTTCATCGCGCGTCAGTACGGACATGGGGACATGCTGCCGTATCGGCTGTGCGGCGCGCAGGCGGGTTCCGCTGGGGGCGGACGGCCGTGCGGGATCCTTTGAGGGCTAAGATTCTTACCCCATTGTGTACCTGCGCGGAGGTGTGGCCGGGATGGCGGAGCGGGCGGACGCGGTGGCGTCGATCGTGGCGGACTGGCGGCGGGAGCGGCCGGAGCTGGATACGGCTCCGCTGGAGGTCTTCGGCCGGCTGCACCGGGCGTTCCTGCGGTACAGCGCGGCGATCTCGCGGCCCGTGGAACGCAGGGGTCTGTCGATGGCCGGCTTCGACGTGCTGACGGCGTTGCGCAGGGCGGGGGCGCCGTTCCGGCGCACGGCGGGCGAGCTGGCGGATTCGGGGCTGATCAGCTCGGCGGGCGTGACGCTGCGGATAGACCGGCTGGAGAAGGACGGGCTGATCCGGCGGGAGCGGGATCCGCAGGACCGGCGGGTGGTGCACTCGCGGCTGACGGACGAGGGGTTGTCGCTGATCGACGCGCTGTTCTCGGAGCATCTGGAGAACGAGCGGCGGATGCTGGCGGGGCTGTCGGAGGCGGAGTGCGTGGAGCTTGCGCGGTTGCTGGGGAAGCTGGAGCGGTCGGTGCTTTCCGCGGAGGGCGGTGCGTAGGCTCTCCGCGGGGGCGCCGGGATCCCGGCGCGGGGATGTCCTCAATCGCCGGACGGGCTTGATTTTGGGCGCCGCCACACGGCGCGGGGATGTCCTCAATCGCCGGACGGGCTTGATTTTGGGCGCCGTCGCCCCGTGTGGAGGAGGTGTCCTCAATCGCCGGACGGGCTTGATGTGGCCGGCGATTGAGGACACTGGTCAGGCCGTCGTCGCCTGGGACTCCGCTTCCGTGCGGTACATGCGGCGGACGCGGACCACGCCCAGGTCGTGCTGGTAGAGGTTCTCCGCCTGGTCGGCGTCGGAACGCAGGTCCTCCAGCATCACGCGGTCCTGTTCGAGGACCTCCCAGTGGCGCTCCTCCAAGAGCGTCTTGTACAGGAACCGCCAGGTGTCCCGCTCCCAGCCGGTGACCTTGCGGTAGCGCCAGAAGAAGACGGCGCAGCGGTCCTCGTCGATGGGGGTGGCCATGCCGACGATGCCGAAGGGTCCGCCTGGGCCCGCGGTCGGCGGGTAGGGGATGGTGAGGTCGACCCAGTCGACGCCGGTGCGGCAGAGCTCGACCCAGTCGAAGTTGACGCCACTCTGGTCGGTCTTCTCGAAGAAGAAGCCGCGTTCGGTCTCGCGGATGCGGAAGCGGGCGGTGGTCTGGCCCTCGGCCATGCTGTGCGAGTCGCGGTGGAGGAACGAGCCGTGCATGGGGTCGAGCAGGTTCTCGACGGCGTAGCGCCAGTTGACGTTCCACTCGGCGTAGCAGAGGAACGCCGAGGTGCCGGGGTCGGTGAGGGGTTCGGGCAGGGTGAGCGGGACGGGCTCGGCGTGGGCGTGGTCGCCGAAGTAGGCGAGGACCGCGCCGCCGGTCTCGATGAGGTGGGGGGCGGCGACGAGCTGCTTGCCCTCCAGATTGCAGCCGGGGAGGCCGGGGACGGCGGCCACGGTGCCGGTGCCGTCGACCTGGACGCCGTGGTACCAGCAGGCGATGCGGTCGCCGAGGTGTTTGCCGAGGGAGAGGCGGGCGCCGCGGTGGGGGCAGCGGTCCTCCAGCATGTGGAGGGTGCCGTCGGCGCGGCGGAAGAGGAGCCACTCCTCGCCGAGGAGGGTGAGCCGTTTCATGCCGCCCTCGGGCACGAAGTCCGAGGGGCAGACGGCGTACCACAGGTTGCGGACGCCGGTGGCGAAGAGGCGGTCGGCGGTGCGGTCGCCGGGGCGGGCGACCTCGGAGGGGCGGGTGCCCGGCTCTACGGGGGTGGTGGTCATGGCTGTCTCACGCTCCCAGTCGGCGCATCTCGGCGCGGAAGGTGTCCTCGGTCCAGGGGCTGCCGTCGGGGGCGGGCAGGTCGCGGGCGTTGAGTCCGGCGACGAGTCCGGGCAGGTCGTGGGCGCCGCCGCCGAAGACCTCCTCGATCACGGCGGCGAGCTTCTTCTCGTACGGGGTGGGCTCGGCGGTGCGGGCCTGGTGCGGGTCGAGGTACTGCGGGCCGGTCATGTCGGCTCCCTTCGGGCGGTTCAGAGGTCGAGTACGAGGCGGGGGGTGCGGGAGCGGGAGACGCAGAGCATCATCGAGGCGCCGGCCTCGCGTTCGCCCTCGCTGAGGAGGAAGTCGCGGTGGTCGGGGGTGCCTTCGAGGACCTTGGTCTCGCAGGTGCCGCAGATGCCGTCGCGGCAGGAGGAGGCGACGGGGATGCCGGCGTTCTCCAGGGCGTCGAGCGCGGAGGTGCCGGGGGCGACCTCGACGGTGCGGCCGGTGCGGGAGCAGACGAGGTCGAAGCCGGTGTCCTCGCCGTCGCGGGGTGCGGCGGCGGGTGCGGCGAAGCGTTCGGTACGGGCGTCGGGGCAGCGTTCCTCGACGGCGGCGAGCAGGGGTTCGGGGCCGCAGCAGTAGACCTGGGTGCCGGGTGCGAGGCCGGCGAGCAGAGTGTCGAGGTCGGGGTGGCCCTGTTCGTCCTGGGGGATGAAATCGACGCTGCCGCCGGGCTGTCCGGCCAGGGCGGCGAGTTCGGCGGTGAAGGCCATGGAGGCGCGGGTGCGGCCGCCGTGGACGAGCCGCCAGGGGGTGCCGGTGCGGGCGGCCTCGCGGGCCATGGCCAGGAGCGGGGTGATGCCGATGCCGCCGGCGACGAAGAGGTAGCCGGGGGCGTCGGGGTCGAGCGCGAAGTGGTTGCGGGGGCCCTGGACGTGGACGGTCCGGCCGGGGCGGAGCTCGCTGTGGATATGGGCGGAGCCGCCCCGGGAGGCGGGTTCGCGCAGGACGCCGATGCGCCAGCGGGCGGTGTCGGCGGGGTCGGAGCACAGCGAGTACTGGCGGACGTGGCCGCCGGTGTGGACGTCGATGTGGGCGCCGGGCCGCCAGGCGGGGAGGGGCTTGCCGTCGGGGTGGGTGAGTTCGATGCTCAGGACTCCGTCGGCCTCCCATGTCATGCGGTGGACGAGCAGGTCGAGCCGGGGCTCCTCGGCGGGTGTCATGACGGGTCGCCTCCTTCTGCGGGGGTGCCGGCGGCGGCGGGGAGTTTGACGGGCGGGGTGAACGGGGTGTTCATCGGGCCGAGCGCGGTGAGGTCGATCTCCACGAGGGTGGGGCCCGGGGTCGCGACGGCCTCCTTGATGACGGGCCCGGCGTCGGCCTCGGCGGCGATCCGGGCGTACGGGAGGCCGACGGCGGCGGCGAGCTGTGCGAAGTCGGGGGTGGTGAGGTCGACCCCGGAGCGGCGGGGGAAGTGGTCGTCCTGCATGTTGCGCAGGACGCCGTAGCCGCCGTCGTTGAAGACGAGGAGGGTGAGGTCGGGCTTCTCCTGGGCGAGGGTGAGGAGTTCGCCGAGGTGGACGGCGAGGCCGCCGTCGCCGGCGATGACGACGGTGGGGGTGCCGGGGCGGCCGAGTGCGGCGCCGATGCCCATGGCGAGCCCCTGGCCGATGCCGCCGCCGCGCGGGAAGACGTTGGTGGCGGGTTCGGTGATCTCCAGGAGCCGGTTTCCCCAGGTGGAGGAGGGGATGGTGACGTCCCGGGCGATGACGGACCCGGGCGGGCAGGCGTCGCGTATCGCGTCGTTGATCGCGGCCTGGGGGCCGATGGCGTGGCGCTGCGCGGCGCGGGCGGCGGTACGGGCCTCGCGTACGCGGCCGGGCCAGCCCGTCTCCGTACTCCCGCTGGTGACACGGCCGAGGAGGGCGGCGAGGACGGCGGAGGCGTCGCCGTGGAGGGCGACGGTCGCCGGGTAGACGCGGCCCGGGGCGGCCGGGTCCAGGTCGATCTGGAGGTGCGTGGCGGGGAGTCGGAGGCCGTAGTCGGCGGTCTCGTTGGAGCGGAAGTGGGTGCCGATGGTGAGCAGGACGTCGGCCTCGGCGAGCAGGGCGCGGCCGGCCGGGGCAGTGGCGTAGTTGCCGAGGACCCGCTCGTCGGACTCGGGGACGGCGCCGCGCCCGGAGTTGGAGGTGACGAGCCCGGCGTCGAGGGCGTCGAGGAGGGCGGCGACCTCGGGGCGGGCGGTGTTGGCGCCGCCGCCGGCCCAGAGGAGGGGGCGGCGGGCGGCGGACAGCAGGGCGGCCGCCTCGTCCAGGAGCGCCGCGTCGGGCAGGGCGGGGGTGGCGGGCGCGGGGACGGGCGTGCCGGTGAGCCGCTGGGGGGCGAACTGGAGGTCGATGGGCCACTCGACGCTGACCGGGCCGTGCGGGGCGGTCAGGGCGCGGGCGGCCGCCTCGCGCAGCAGGTCGCCGGCGCTCTCGGCGTCGGTGACGGTGACGGCGTGCGCGGAGACCGCGCGGAGCATGCCGAGCTGGTCCTTGGTCTCGTGGATGAAGCCGCGCCCGGAGCCGAGGTACGCGCTGTCGATCTGCCCGGTGACGTGCAGGACGGGTGTGCCGGAGCTGAGGGACTCGATGAGGGAGCCGGCCGCGTTGCCCGCCCCCGTACCGGTGCTGGTGAGGGCGCAGCCGAGTCGGCCGGTGGCGCGGGCGTAGCCGTCCGCGGCGTTGACCGCGGCGGCCTCGTGGCGGACGGGGACGAAGCGCAGATCGCGGTCGACGGCTTCGACGAGCGGCAGGTTGTGCACGCTGACGATGCCGAACACCGTGTCGACGCCCAGTCCTCGTAGCGTCTCGACGAGCAGGTCGCCGCCGTTGGGTCGGGTCATGTCGGGTGCTCCTGGGGGGTTGGGGGATGGCTTAGGCGACCGCGCGGTTCACGCCACCGCACACGTCGACGGTGGTGCCGGTGATGTACGAGGCGCGGGGCGAGAGGAGGGCGGTGACGGCGTACGCGACTTCGTCGGCGTTGCCGAGGCGGCCGAGGGCGATGCCCCGGTCGGCGGCCAGTTCCGCCTGCCAGGCGGGGTAGTCCAGCGGGGAGCCGGAGGCGGCGTACCGGCGTTCCCACTGCCCGGTGTCGATGAGGCCGAGGCAGACGGAGTTGACGCGGATGCCGTCGGGGGCCAGTTCCTTGGACAGCGAGGTGGAGAGGTTGAGGATGCCGGCGCGGGCGGCGCTGGTGGTCATCAGCCGGGTCTCGGGCTGTTTGGCGAGGACCGCGTTGATGTTGACGACGGAGGCGGCGCGGGGGGCGCGGGGGGCGCCGGAGGCGCGGAGGTGGGGCAGGGCGGCGTTCAGCGGGTTGAGGACGCCGAAGAACTTGAGCTCCAGTTCCTCGCGCCAGTCGGCGGCGGTGGTCTCGGCGAAGGGTTTCATCCGGGAGGCGCCGGCGTTGTTGACGAGGCCGTCGAGACCGCCGAAGTGGTCGGCGGCGGCGTCGGTGAAGGCGCGTACGGCGGCCTCGTCGGTGACGTCGCAGGGGGCGTGGTACAGCGTGTCGGGCCCGGCGAGGCCGTCGAGGGCGGCGGCGAGGGCGTCGGGGCGGCGGCCGCAGGTGGCGACGCGGGCGCCCTCCGCGAGGAGCGCGCGGACCGTGGCGAGGCCGACGCCGGAGCTGCCGCCGGTGACGAGTATGCGGTGGCCTTCCAGGTGGAGGTCCATGGGTGCGGCTCCTTGCGGGTGGGTGCGGGCGGTGGGGGGTGACCTCAATCGCCGGACGGGCTTGAACTGCCTTGTCCTCAATCGCCGGACGGGCTTGAAGGTGGCGGACGGGCTTTGAGGTGGCGGACGGGCCTGGGTGCGCCGGGTGGGCCTGGATTCGCGGGCCGGAGCGGCCGGGGAAATCAAGCCCGTCCGGCGATTGAGGACACACCGCCGGACAGGGGTCACTGCATCGTGAAGCCGCCGTTCACGGCGAACGTCTGGCCGGTGATGTAGCCGGACTCCTCGCCGATGAGGAAGGCGATGAGGCCGACCAGGTCGGACGGTTGCTGGGGGCGGGAGATCGCCCGGTTCAGCCGGTACAGCTCGTGGCGTTCGGCGGGGATGTCCACGGCGGACTCCCCCTCCGTGAGGCCGGGCGCCACCGCGTTGACCGTGATGCCGAAGTCGCCCGTCTCGCGGGCCATCGCCCGGGTCAGGGAGATCACGGCGCCCTTGGACGCGATGTAGTGGGCGAGCCGGGGCGAACCGTAGAGCGCGGCGTCCGACGCGAGGTTGACGATGCGTCCGGCGCCGTGGGCCCGCATGAGCGGGAGGAGGGCGCGGGCGACGAGCCAGGGCCCGCGCGCGTTGACCGTCATGATGCGGTCCCACGCCTCGACGTCGATCTCGTGGAACGGCTTGCCGCCCACCGCGTTGGCCAGTCCGGCGTTGTTGACCAGCCCGTACAGCCGGCTGCCGTCACCGGCGAGGGTGTCGGCGAGGGCGGCGACGGAGTCCGGGTCGGCGACGTCGAGCGGGTGGTAGTCCGCGGTGATGCCGTCGGCACGCAGCTTCCCGGCCGCCTGCCGGCCGGTGGCCTCGTCCAGTTCGGCGATGACGACGCGGTGTCCGTCGCCGCCGATCCGGCGGGCCGCGGCCAGTCCGAGGCCGCGGCCGGCGCCGGTGACGACGACCGTGCGGGGGGTGTCGTCGGCGGCCATCAGTCGCGGGTGACGCCGTGCATCGGCGAGTGCTCGGGGTAGGTCGGCACCTGCGGCTTCCGCGTGCCGATGATGACGCAGAACAGGGCGTCGGTGTCGCCCTCGTTCTTGAGGGAGCGGGCCACTCCGGCGGGGACGACGATCATGTCCCGGTAGCCGAGGGTGCGGTACTCGGTCTCGTCGGCGCCCCGGTGGACGCCGACCCTGACCTGCCCCTCCAGGACGAAGAACGCCTCCTCCACGTCGTGGTGGGTGTGCTCGGGGCCCTCGGCGCCCGGCGGGAGCAGCATGTTGGAGAGGGTGAAGCCGCCCGAGGGCAGGATGCGGTTGTCGCCCTCGTGGTTGCCGGTGGCGCCGGAGCCGACGTACCGGATCTGGGCGCGGCGGTACTGGGCGCCGGCCTTCTCCTGGAAGGAGAGGGTGTTCCAGTCGGGTTCGCGGGAGTCCTTGGTGGCGATCAGGGAGTCGGTGAACTTCGCGAGGTCGCCGTTGTTCTCGTACGGGGTCTTGTCGATGGGCACGGGATGCTCCTGTGTTCGGTCGGGGCGGGTGGGGGCGTCGTTACGCGGGTACGCGGGCGACGACGTGGAGGTGGGCGCGGACCCAGGCGTTGAATGCCTCGGGGCGTTCCTGGTTGGCGAGGTGCCCGGCGCCGGAGAGGGTGACGTAGACGGATTTCTCCAGGCCCCCGGCGATGGCCTGGGACTCGGCGGTGCCGGTGACCGTGTCCTGTTCGCCGCAGAGCACGAGGGCCGGTGCGGTGATGGCGGCCAGGTCGTCGGTGAGGTCGGCGTCCGCCATGGCCTCGGCGGCGTATCCGTAGCCGGGGCCGCGGACGGACGCGGCCATGGTGGCGACGACGCGGGCGACGAGTTCGGGCGGCGCGCCGTCCGAGACGAGCCGGGGCCCTCGGGCGGCGGCGAACGCCTCGGGCCCTTCGGCGGCGAGCTGGGCCGCCCGGGCGCGCATGGCCTTCGCCCTGTCCGGGTCGGTGCCGGAGCCCCGGCTGGAGTCGGCGACGATCAGGGAGGCGACGAGGTCCGGGTGTCGGGTGGCGAGGCGCAGGGCGATGACGCCGCCCCAGGAGACGCCGAGGACGTGGGCGGGGCCGCCGCGTTCCCGGATGAGGGCGGCGGCGGTGTCCGCGTAGCCGTCGAGGCCGGGGGCGTGGTCGGGGTCGGCGGAGTCCGCGTAGCCGGGGGCGTCCCAGGCGACGACCCGTACCTGGTCGGCGAGGCCGTCGAGCTGGGGGGCGAAGGCGGCGGAGGAGGAGCCGATGCCGTGCAGGCAGAGCAGGAGCGGGGCGTCGGGGTCGCCGGCTTCGCGGGTGTGGATCGCGCCGGTCACAGGATCTGCCCCGCCCGTCCGACGACGGCGCCGAGGCTGCGGAGCACGGCGTGCGGGACGACCTGGCTGGTGGCGGGGTTGGCGGCGTCGGGGCGGTGGGCGACCTCGAAGCGGTAGCTGCCGTGCGGGCCCGCCGCCTCGATGACGTGCCGGGTGAGGGTGGCGTCCGGGTCGGCGACGACGACGACCTCGACCAGGTCCGGGTCGCCGGTGGCGAGGGCGACCGAGGCGGCGACGTTGGTCGACTTGGGGAACTTCACCGGGACGTCCCGGGCGGTGCCGCGCATGACCTCGACGGGTTCGGTGGCGGTGCGCAGCCGGGCCGTCAGCTCCTCGTCCATCCAGGGCTGGTGGAGGGTGGCGGGGAGCTTGGTGGTGGTGAGGGTGACGGAGCTGAGGGGGCCGAGTCCGCGCACGGCCTGGAGGAGGTCGAGGCCGCCGACGGCGCCCCCGGTGAAGTAGACGCGGCCGGGTCCGGCGGCGCGCAGGCGTGCGGTGAGTTCGGGGTCGACGAGGGCTCCGGTGGAGGCGATGAGCAGGTCGGCGCCGCTGGTGAGGACGCGCTCGGCCCATTCCCGTACGACGGCCTGGCCGGCGGCCTCGACCACGAGGTCGCAGACGGCGAGGGCGTCCTCGAAGGAGAGCTGGGGCGCGGGGGCGTCCACGAGGGGCCGGTTGTCGATGACGCAGGTGAGTTCGGCTCCGGGGACGCGCCCCTCGGCGAGGGCGGTGCCGACGACGCGTCCGATGGCGCCCCAGCCGACGAGGGCGACGCGGCGCACGGTGGGGCCGGGGCGGGCGGGGGTGTCCGGGCGGGGGTTGAGGACGGTGGTCACGCGGTCACCTCTTCCGGTGTGGTGGCGAGGGGTCCGGGGTCGGGGGTGCCGGCCATGTGGCGGCGGATTCCGGGGGACGGGGGTCCGGCGGTGCCCCAGAGGTCGGAGAGGTCGGGGGTGCGGCGCCAGACCTTGGCGATCCAGGCGTCCTCCACGATCTGGGCGACCTCGGAGGTGTATTCGCAGACGAGTCCGGCCGGGTCGGTGAAGTAGGAGAAGGTGTTGTTGCCGGGGCCGTGCCGGCCGGGCCCCCACTGCGGGGTGATGCCGTGGTGGCGGAGCCGGCCGAGGCCGCGCATGAAGTGGTCGACGGACGGCATCTCGTACGCGACGTGGTTGAGGGATGCCCACTCGGCCTGGTTGAAGGCGATGCAGTGGTGGTCGGCGTTGCAGCGCAGGAAGGCCATCTGGTGCTCGGACCAGTCGGAGACCCGCAGCCCGAGCACGGAGGTGTAGAAGGCGACGGCCGCGTCGATGTCCGTGGTGTTGAGGACGGTGTGGGTGACGCCGACGGGGACGGCGCCGTCCCGGCCGCGCGGGGTGACGGCGTGGGTCTGGGCGCTGAGTTCGATCAGCCGGCCCTCGGGGTCGGTGAAGCGGAGTCCGTAGCCGCCGCCGACCTGGTCGAGGGGGCCGGGTCCGGCGACGGGGACGATGCCACGGGCGAGGAGGCGGCGGGCGGCCTCGTCGATCTCGGCGGGGGTGGCGACGGCGAAGCTGATGCGGCCGAGGCCGTTGCGCTCGGCGCGGGTGAGGTGCAGGACGTGGTGCTCCTCGCCGGTGCCGCGCAGCCAGGTGGCGTCGGTGTCGCGCTCGACGGGTTCCAGGCCCCAGACCTCGGCGTAGAAGTCGGCGGACTCGGTGAGGGCGGGCGTGTGGAGTTCGACGGAGCGCAGGGCGCGGAGCCGGGCTATCGGCCGGTCGTGGGGGTGGTCGTGGGGCATGGGGTCCTCCCGCTCGGGTGGGTGGGGCGCGTGCGGTGTCAGTGGGCGGCGGCCCAGGGCAGCGGGGTGGTGTCGGTGGCCCAGTAGAGGGACTTCTGCCGCTGGTAGCCGCGGATGAGGTCGCGGCCCTTCTCGGTGCCGATGCCGCTGTCCTTCAGCCCGCCGAACGGGGTGGAGATGCTGAACTGCTTGTACGTGTTGATCCAGACGGTGCCCGCGTCGATGCGGCGGGCGAGGCGCCAGGCGCGGGCGTGGTCGCGGGTCCAGATGCCGCAGGCCAGCCCGTACACGCTGTCGTTGGCCTGGGCGACGAGGTCGTCCTCGTCCTCGAAGGGCAGGGCGACCAGGACCGGTCCGAAGATCTCCTCCCGGCAGACCCTGGCGGTGTTCGGCAGGCCGTCCAGGACGGTGGGCAGGTAGTAGGCGCCGTCCCGGTAGCGCTCGCCCTCGGGCGCCGCTCCCCCGCACCGGACGGTGGCGCCCTCCGCGCGGGCCAGGTCGACATGGGCGGCGACGCTGTCGCGGTGGCGGTGGTGGACCAGCGGGGCGACCTGGGTGTCCGGGTCGGTGCCGGGGCCGACGCGCAGCTTCTCCGTACGGGCGACGAGCTCGCCGAGGAACTCCTCGTAGCGGGAGCGGTGCACGAAGAGACGGGAACCGGCGATGCAGCTCTGGCCGCTGGACGAGAAGATCCCGTACATCACGCCGGCGAGGGCCTGTTCGAGGTCGGCGTCCTCCAGCACGATCGTCGGGGACTTGCCGCCGAGTTCGAGCGAGACCGGCATCAGCTTGTCGGCGGCCGCGTGGGCGAGGGTGCGGCCGGTCTCCGTACCGCCGGTGAAGGTGACCTTGCCGACGGCGGGGTGGCGGACGATCGCGTCGCCGATGACGCTGCCCCGGCCCGGCAGGACGGAGAGCAGGGCGGTCGGCAGTCCGGCCTCGGTGAGGGCCTGGTGGACCAGGCGGCCGAGCGCGAGGGCGACCAGCGGGGTCCACTCGGCGGGCTTGAGGAGGACGGCGTTGCCGGCGGCGAGGGCGGGGGCGAGCTTCTGGGCGTCGCTGGCGATCGGCGAGTTCCAGGGGGTGATCGCGCCGACGACGCCGATGGGTTCGTGGACGCTCATCGTGAGGTACGGGCCGCGGGCCGGGGTGAGTGCGTCCTCGGCGGTCTCCAGGGCGGCGGCGGTGTAGCGGAAGGTGCCGGCGGCGCTGAGCACGAGGGCCCGGGTCTCGGTGCGGCACTTGCCGGTGTCGGCGGTCTGGAGGGCGGAGAGCCGGTCGGCAGCCTGCTCGATCAGGTCGGCGACGCGGTGCAGCAGCCGGGCCCGGAGGTGGGCGGGCAGCTCGCGCCAGGCGGGGTCCCGGGCCGCCCGGGTGGCTGCGGCGGCGGCCTCCTCGACGTCGTCGAGGGACGCGGCGTGCACGGTGGCGATGACCTGGCCGGTGGCCGGGTCGGTGGTCTCGATGGGGGCGCCACGGCCCTGGCGCCACTGTCCTGCGACCAACACCTCGTCGGCAAGCATCGGTTGGCCTCCTGCGGTCGTGATCGGTTCGCGGTCCGGCCGGAGCCGGGTACCTCAGGGCTAAAAAGCTAAGCACTTAAGTAATTGCCCGCAAGCCCCCCTGGACAAAAAGCCCGGTCAAAAAGTCTTTTGCTCCCCGGCCCTTGACGGCCGCCACCCCCGGACCGATAGAACTTAAGCCCTAAGAAGCTAGGTGCTTACAGAGGTTCGTGGGCGATGTCACCGCCTCACGGGCACCGCGTACCGCTCCCCCACCCGTACGCTCGGCCCACCGCATCCTCTGCGAACACGTACACCTGGCTCCCCCAACCGCTCCGGGCCCCCCGCGGAGCAGGAGGAACCCTGGATGAGCACCGACATCTCACAGGACGCCGCGCCGGGCCCCTCGCCCGCCGGCACCACCCGCACCGCCATCGCGGCCCGGTTCGAGCGGCTGCCGCCCTCCCGCTGGCATGTCACCGTCCGCCTGATCGTGGGCGTGGTCACCTTCTTCGAGGCGTTCGACCAGCTGCTCATCGCCTACGCGCTGCCCGAGCTGCGGGACGAGTGGCACCTGAGCACCGGTGACGCCACGGCCGTCCTGACCGTCGGCTCGGTCGGGATGCTCGTCGGCGCCCTGCTCTCGGGGCGGCTGGCCGACCGCTACGGCCGGGTGAAGGTCATCGCGTACTGCGTCGCCGTGTCGGGCCTGGTGAGCCTGGCCCTCACCGCCTGCACCTCGCTCACCCCGTTCCTGGCACTCCGGTTCGTGCAGGGGCTCGCGATCGGCGGCGAGGTGCCGGTGGCGGCGGCGTTCATCAGCGAGATCACGCGCAGCTTCAAGCGGGGCCGCTTCGTCCTGCTGTACGAGCTGGTCTTCCCGGCGGGCCTCACCGTCGGCGCGCTGGTCGCCGCCTGGGTCGTCCCGGCGGCGGGCTGGCGCACGATGTTCGCGGTCGCCGCCGTCCCCGGCCTGCTGGCCTTCCTCGTGCAGCGGCGCGTCCCGGAGTCCCCGCGCTGGCTCGCGGACCGGGGGCGGCTCGCGGAGGCGGAAGCGGTGATGGCCGGGATCGAGGCGAAGGTGGCGGCCGCGACGGGCCGGCCGCTTCCGGCGCCGGGCGCCGCGAGCACCCCGGAGAAGGCGCCGGCCGCCGCGGCCACCGACGCGGAGCGGGCGGCGACCGGCCTGCGCGGCCTGTTCACCGGCCGCTACCGGCGCCGCACGCTGGTCGTCGGCGCGATCTGGTTCACCGGCTACTTCGTGAACTACGGCGTGACGTCCTGGCTGCCGAGCATCTACAAGGACGAGTACGGCCTCGGCCTCTCCGACGCCCTCCTCTACTCCACGGTGACCTCGGTCGCCGGTCTGCTCGGCTGTCTGATCGTCGCGCTCACGGTGGACGTCCTGGGCCGCCGCAAGGTCTTCGCGATCTGCCTCGGCGCCTCGGCGGCCCTGCTGCTCACCCTGGCCGCGCTGGGCGCCGGCTCCCCGGTCCAGGTGCTGATCTGGACCTCGCTGTCGGCGGTGGGCTTCTTCGGCTCCAACATCTGCCTGTACCTGTACACGCCGGAGCTGTACCCGACCCGGATGCGGGCGCTCGGGTGCAGCGTCGGCGGCGCGGTCAACCGCCTGGGCGTGATCCTCGGCCCGATCTTGGTCGGCGTCGTCTACGCGGCGAACGACAGCGTCGTCGCGGTCTTCGTGATGCTCGCCGCGGTGGCGGTGCTCGGCGCGGTGGTCGCCGGCACCCTGGCGGAGGAGACGGCGAACCGGCCCCTGGAGGAGATCTCGCCCTGACGGACGGGCGTGGGCGCGCGGAGGCGGCCGGGGAGACTAACGCCCCCCGGTCGCCTCCGTGCCGTTCGCGGACTCCTCCGCGATGCGTTCGTGGTGGCGGATGACCTCCGCGACGATGAAGTTGAGCAGCTTCTCGGCGAACGCCGGGTCGAGGTGGGCGCTCTCCGCGAGCTCGCGGAGACGGGTGATCTGGCGGGCCTCGCGGGCCGGGTCGGCCGGGGGGAGCTGGTGGGCGGCCTTGAGGTGGCCGACCTGCTGGGTGCACTTGAAGCGTTCGGCCAGCATGTGGACGACGGCGGCGTCGATGTTGTCGATGCTCTGGCGCAGCCGGTCGAGTTCGACGCGTACGGAGGCGTCGATGTCGTTCGTGGTCATGGGCAGCGAGCTTACGGGGCTACGAGGAGATCGTCGGCGGGTGTTCGGGGTCCGGGACGCGGTCGCTCCAGCCGCCCGGGACCGTACGCCCCTGCTGTTCGCGGAAGCGGACCGGGGCGATGCCGACGCGCCGCGCGAAGAGACGGGAGAAGTAGGCCGGGTCGTCGTAGCCGACGCGGCGGGCGACGGCCGCGACCGGCAGGTCGCTCGTGGCGAGGAGCTCCTTCGCGCGCCCGAGCCGGATGGTGAGGAGGTAGTCCTTCGGGCTGCACCCCGCGCCCCGGCGCACCGCCGTCCGCAGCTCGGCGGAGGTCATCCCGTGCCGGGCGGCGTGCTCGGCGACGGACAGCGGCTGGAAGGCGTCCCGGGCGAGCGCCTGGAGCACCGGGTCCCCGTCGGGGCCGACGTCGGCGCGGGCCCGGCGCAGGGCGACGAGGAGTTCGTGCACGGCGGCCCCGGTCTCCACCTCCAGGAGCGGGTTGCCGCGCCGGGCGGCCCGGACCATCCGGCCGATCGCGGCGCGCGGGGCCGCGGTGTCGGCGAGGGGCACCAGGGGGCGGTCGGGTTCGATGTAGCCGAGCTCGGTGTACGTGGCGGTGGCGGGCCCGGTGAAGTCGACGAAGCTCTCGTCCCAGCCGGTCGCGGGGTCGGCGCCGTAGTGGTGCGGGGTGCCCGGGGTCAGCCAGATGAGGCTGGGCGCGGTGACCGGGACCCGCCGCCCGTCCGGCCCGGCGAACCAGCCGCTGCCCGAGTGGACGACGACGGCCACATGGTGGTCCAGGGTGCGCGGCCCGACGGTCGGCAGGGTGCCGTGCTGGAGTCCGACGCCGAGGCAGACGAGGCCGAGGCGGTGGTGGAGCGGGCTGGGCGTGAAGAAGCGCATCCAGGTGTGGTACATGGGCTCCCTCTCGCCCGATCCGGGCAACTCGCGTCCAAACAGCCAAGATCTTTGTCCATGGACCGGCCGCACGCCAGGGCTGAGGCTGGACCGAGACATTCCGCGCATCAGGAGAACGGGCACCATGGCTGACTTCACCGTCGGGGACGACGGCTTCCGGATCGACGGGAAGCCCGTACGGCTGCTGTCCGGGGCCCTGCACTACTTCCGGGTGCACGAGGGCCAGTGGGACCACCGGCTCGCGATGCTGCGCGCGATGGGCCTGAACTGCGTGGAGACGTACGTCCCGTGGAATCTCCACGAGCCCCGGCCCGGCCGCTTCCGGGACACCGGGGCGCTGGGCCGCTTCCTGGACGCGGCGCACCGGGCCGGTCTGTGGGCGATCGTGCGCCCGGGCCCGTACATCTGCGCGGAGTGGGAGAACGGCGGACTGCCCGCCTGGGTGACCGGCCGGTTCGGGCGCCGGGTGCGGACCCGCGACGAGGGGTATCTCGACGCGGTCGGGGCCTGGTTCGCCGAGCTGCTGCCGCAGGTCGCGGAGCGGCAGATCGACCGCGGCGGCCCGGTGATCATGGTGCAGGCCGAGAACGAGTACGGGAGTTACGGCACCGACGCCGTCTATCTCCGCCGGGTGACCGAGCTGCTGCGCGCGTACGGGGTGGACGTGCCGCTGTTCACCTCGGACGGGCCGGAGGACCACATGCTCACCGGCGGCTCGGTGCCCGGTCTGCTCGCCACCGCCAACTTCGGTTCGGACGCCCGTGAGGCGTTCCGGGTGCTGCGCCGCCACCAGGCGTCGGGTCCGCTGATGTGCATGGAGTTCTGGTGCGGCTGGTTCGAGCACTGGGGCGCACCGCCGGTCGTACGCGATCCGGCGCAGGCGGCCGGTGCGCTGGCGGAGATCCTGGAGTGCGGGGCGTCGGTGAACGTCTACATGGCGCACGGCGGCACCAACTTCGCCGGCTGGGCGGGCGCGAACCGTTCCGGGCCGCTCCAGGATCAGGAGCTGCTGCCGACCGTGACGTCGTACGACTACGACGCGCCGGTGGACGAGTACGGCCGGGCCACCGAGAAGTTCCGGCTGTTCCGGAAGGTCCTCGCCGGGTACGCGGACGGGCCGCTGCCCCCGCTCCCGCCGGAGCCCGTCGGGCTCGCCGCCCCGGTCCGGGCGGAGCTGACCGAGTGGGCGCCGCTGCACACGGTGCTGGAGGCGCTGGGCGACGAGGAGGCGGCGGAGTCCGGGGTGCCGCCGACGTTCGAGGAGCTGGGGGTTGACCGCGGCCTGGTCCGCTACCGGGTCGCCGTGCCCGGTCCGCGCCGGCCGTACCCGCTCGATGTCTCGGGGCTGCGGGACCGGGCGGTGGTGTACGTGGACGGGGTGCGCCGGGGTGTCCTGAGCGAAGGGGCCTCCGCCCTGGAGGAGCCGGTGGCGGGGCCCGCCGAGGTGGAGCTGTGGGTGGAGTCGCTGGGCCGGGTCAATTACGGGCCGCGCCTGGGCGAGCCGAAGGGCATCACCGGGGGCGTGCTCCACGAGCGCCAGTATCTGCACGGGGTACGGGCGCGGGCGCTGCGGCTTGACGCGTTCGATGAGCCGGGCGCGGTGGCGGGCGTGCCGTTCGCGCCGGTCGACGGGGAGGGCGGGACGGGCCTGTACCGGGGCACGTTCGAGACGGCGGCCGGGGCGGACCACGCGGGGCTCGAACTCCCGGGCTGGACGCGGGGGTTCGTCTGGGTGAACGGCTTCTGCCTGGGCCGGTACTGGTCGGCGGGCCCGCAGCACACGCTGTACGTGCCGGGGCCGGTGCTGCGGGACGGGGTCAACGAGGTGTGGGTGCTGGAGACGGAGGGCGCGGGCGCGCCGTTCGTCCGGCTGGGCCCGGGGCTGCCGGTCCGTACCGGCGGCTGACAACCCCGGGGCGCGCTTCCGGGTCTACATTGGTGAGGAGTCGGGCCCGGAGCGAGGAGCGGGGGTACGGACGTGCCGGACAGCCCCCGCCGCAGCCCGGTCGCGCACGGGTTCCCGCATCTGGACACGGTCCGCTCGGCGATCACCGCGCTGTACCGGAGGCTGTCGGCCGACGGGATCCAGCGGTTCGCGACGAGCCTCGCCCCGGTCGACGCCGCGTTCGCCGACGCGGACGATCTGCACCTGGGCGCGCAGCGGGTGGCGCGGGCGATGGTGCACCACTACCGGCTGCCGGACGCCCGGGTGATCGTGGCGTTCCGGTCGATGGAGCACGCGGGCAGCGTCGAACTCGCGGCGGGGCCGGAGTACTTCGTGGAGCTGAACGACCGCTTCCGCACCCATCGCCGGGACACCGGGGCGGCCCTCTCGCACGAGGTCGCGCATGTGCTGCTGCACCGGCTGGGCCTGGAGTTCCCCGGCACCCGCGACAACGAGATCCTGACCGACACGGCGGCGGCGTACCTGGGCGCGGGGTGGCTGCTCCTCGACGCGTTCCGCGAGGACGCGACGTCCAGCCAGAAGCTGGGGTACCTGACGCCGGAGGAGTTCGGGTACGTGCTGGCCAAGCGGGCGCTGGTGTTCGGCGAGGACCCCTCGCCGTGGTTCACCAGTCCGCAGGCGTACACCGCGTACGAGGAGGGGCGGTCGCGGGCGCTGCGCGATGCGGGGCAGCCGCCGCTGACGGCCGCGGGGTGGGCGGGGCGCCGGCGGTACGCGCGGGACCGGCGGGCCGCGTCCGGGGGGCCCGAGGGGTCGTACGCCTTCGAGGCGGGCGGGGACGGGTTGCGCGTGGCGTTCCCGTGCCCGGTCTGCCATCAGCGGAACCGGGTCCCGGTGCGGGGGCGGGTACGGGTGCGGTGCGCGCTGTGTCGCGCGGTGCTGGATTGCACGACGTGACCGGTCAATCGCCGGAGGAAATCAAGCCCCTCCGGCGATTGAGGAGCGGGGGTCCGGGGGCAGCGCCCCCGGGGTGTTACGCGGCGCGGCGGCTGCGCTGCGCGGTGCCCCTGGAGGCACCGGCGCTGCGGGACGCACCTGCGCTGCGGGACGCACCGGCCCCCCGGCCCCGGCCGCGGCTGCCCGAGCGAGTGCCCGTACCTGCCGGCCGCGTACGCGGCTTGGGCTGCGTCGGCTGCGGGACCTCTATGACCACCGCGACGCCGGACGGTTCGCGGGCGCCCGTGATGCGGGTCAGCTCCTCGTCACTGGAGCGGATGCGCGTGGTGCGCGGGTCGATGCCCGCGTCGCGCATCAGACGGGTCATGTCGCGCTTCTCGTCGGGCAGGACGAGGGTGACGACACTGCCGGACTCACCGGCACGGGCCGTGCGGCCGCCCCGGTGGAGGTAGTCCTTGTGGTCGGTCGGCGGGTCCACGTTGACCACGAGGTCGAGGTCGTCCACGTGGATGCCCCGGGCCGCCACGTTCGTCGCGACGAGAGCCGTGACCTGGCCGTTCTTGAACTGGTCCAGGGTCCGGTTGCGCTGCGGCTGCGAGCGCCCGCCGTGCAGCGCGGCAGCGCGTACCCCACTGGCGAGGAGCCGCTTGGCGAAGCGGTCCGCGGCACGCTTGGTGTCCACGAACATGATCACGCGACCCTCGCGGGCGGCGATCCGGGTCGCGACGGCCTTCTTGTCGGTCTCGTCCAGGACATGGAGGACGTGGTGCTCCATGGTGGTGACCGCACCGGCGGACGGGTCGACGGAGTGCACGACGGGGTCGGTCAGGAACATCTTGACCAGGCGGTCGATGTTCTTGTCCAGGGTCGCCGAGAACAGCATCCGCTGGCCGCCCGCCTCGACCTGCCTGAGCAGGGCGGTGACCTGGGGCATGAAGCCCATGTCGGCCATCTGGTCGGCCTCGTCCAGGACGGTGATGGCGACCTGGTCCAGTCGGCAGTCGCCGCGCTCGATGAGGTCCTTGAGCCGGCCCGGGGTCGCGACCAGCACCTCGGCGCCGCGCCGCAGCGTGGCGGACTGCCGGGTGATCGACATGCCGCCGACGACCGTGGCCAGGCGCAGGTTGACCGAGGTGGCGTACGGCGTCAGCGCGTCGGTGACCTGCTGGGCGAGCTCGCGGGTCGGGACGAGGACGAGGGCCAGGGGGGCCTTCGGCTCGGCGCGGCGGCCGGAGGTGCGGGCCAGCAGCGCGAGCCCGAAGGCGAGGGTCTTGCCGGAGCCGGTGCGGCCCCGGCCGAGGATGTCACGGCCGGCCAGCGAGTTGGGCAGTGTGGCGCCCTGGATCGGGAACGGCTCGGTCACGCCCTGCGCGGCAAGGGTCTTCAGCAGGGCGGCGGGCATGTCCAGCTCGGCGAACGCCTCGACGGCGGGCAGTGCGGGGGTGATGGTCTCGGGCAGCGCGAATTCGCCCTGCGGCGGCGTGGCCCTGCGACGGGGCGACGCCTTTCCGGTTCCCTTGCCGGAACCCTGTGCGGTTGCCTGTGCCCGGTCCGTGCCGCGCGCCCTGGACGGGCGGTTGCGGGCGGGACGGTCCTGGCGTTCGGAGCGGGTCATATCGGGATTGTCCTCCTGGGACAGCACGAGCCGGGGCCCGCACCTTGACGGTGCGGGCCCCGGCTGCGAGGTACGCGTCCGGCGATAATTAGGCCGGGACGATGTTCTCCGCCTGCGGGCCCTTCTGGCCCTGCGTGACGTCGAAGCTGACCTTCTGGCCCTCGACGAGCTCACGGAAGCCCTGGGCGTTGATGTTCGAGTAGTGGGCGAAGACGTCGGCGCCGCCGCCGTCCTGCTCGATGAAGCCGAAGCCCTTTTCAGAGTTGAACCACTTCACGGTTCCAGTAGCCATGTCGATCTCCTAAGGAGGTGCAGTGCCGGAAATTCGCACTTTACGAATTCCAAGTCGCCGCATTGAGCCCCATCCGGAGAAAGCCGGAAAACAATAAAGCGCCTGACGAAGCATTCCCGTCAGGCGCACATAAAGTTCATGGGTACCAAAACTGCAACGCCACCACCGTAGCACGACCCGGCGGCGGATGTCGGGAGGCGGTCCGATCAGCCGTCGTTGCCCCTGCGGATCGTGCGCAGCGGGCGGCCCGGGCGCCAGGTGCTGATGACCATGGTGTCGCCGCCCTCCAGGCCGACCCGCACCACCTCGGTGGGCCGGACGCGGAACAGGTGGAAGGGCTCGGGCGGGGTGCGCCCCTCGACGAAGCGGGCGAGGACGGCGGGGTCGGTCACCTCGACGGCGTGCCCGGAGATCCGGACGTCCCCGTCGGCCAGCTCGGCGTCGGGCCCGGGGTTGGCGTGCACGCTGAAGCGGGGGTCGCGGCGCAGATCGAGGGCCTTGCGGGAGTTCGGCATCATGCCGAGGTGCGGCTCGTCCTCCCAGAAGTCCACCTCCAGGCCGGTGAGCCGGGGCGATCCGTCCTTGCGGAGGGTGGCGAGGACATGGTGCTTGTACTGCGCGAACCTCCGTCGCACGGTGTCGGCGAAGTCGGGTTCGGCGGTGCGGAAGTCGGTCCAGGTGCTGGTGGTCATGGACTCATGGAACCGGAGAATCCCGTCATCCCCTGTCCGGTATTCCGGTCTGACACGATGAGCGCATGCGGAATGATCACTTCACGGAGCGCTCGCGTGCCCTGGTGCGGCGGCTGCATCCCCTGGACTGGCTGGCCGGAGGGCTGCTCCTGCTCGGGGTGATCGCCGCGGCGACCGGGCTGCTGCCTTCCGGTCCCGCCGAGGACCAGCTGCGGCGCATCGGGCCGCTGCTCGCGTTCCTGGCGACGGTGATCGTGCTGGCGGAGCTGGCGGGCCGGGCCCAGGTCTTCGACGTGGTCGCGGCGTGGGTGGCGCGGGCCGGGCGGGGGCGCTATCCGCTGCTGTTCGGGCTGTGCGTGGCGTTCGCCTCGCTGACCACGATCACCCTGAATCTGGACACGACGGCCGTGCTGCTCACCCCGGTGATGCTGGCGCTGGCCGGGCGGGTGGGCATCGCGGCGGTGCCGCTGGCGATGACGACGGTGTGGCTGGCCAACACGGCGAGCCTGCTGCTCCCCGTATCGAATCTGACCAATCTGCTGGCGGCGGACCGGGTGGCGCTGTCCCCGGCCGGTCTGGCCGGGGTGATGTGGCTGCCGCAGCTGGCCGCGATCGGGATGACGGCGCTGTGCCTGTGGGTCTTCTACTGGCGCCGGGGCCGGCGCGGCGCCGACTCGTACACCCCGCCGCCCGTGCCCTCGCCCGACGACCGGGTGCTGCTGGGGGTCTGCTCGGTGGCGTGCGCCGGGTTCCTGCTGGCGATCCTGGTGGTGGACGTGCCGCTGTGGTCGGCCTCGCTGGTGGCGATGGTCGTCGTGGTGGCGGCGTACGCGGTGCGGCGGCGCGAGGAGCTGCGGCTCTCGCTGGTCCCGTGGCGGCTGCTGGTCCTGGTGCCGGGGATGTTCCTGGTGGTGGAGACGGTCAACGCGCACGGGCTGCACGAGGTGCTGGTGCGGGCGCTCGGCTCGGACGACGGCCTCGCGGGCATGCTGCGCACCGCCGGGGTGGGCGCCGGGCTCGCCAACGTACTGAACAACCTTCCGGCGTACGTGGCGGGCGAGGCGGTCGTCCCGGCGGACAACCACCACCAGCTGCTGGCCCTGCTCATCGGGGTCAACGCGGGCCCGCTGGTCACCCCGTGGGGGTCGCTGGCGACGCTGCTGTGGTTCGAGCGGTGCCGGTTCCAGGGGACGCGGATCGGCGTACGGCGCTTCGCGCTGACCGGCCTGGTCCTCGCGGTCACGGCGACGGCGGCGGCGACCTGCGCGCTGGCGCTGACCGTCTGAGCCCCCGGCGCCACCTGTCCCCGGACGCGCCACGGCGCCTGCCGATTCGTCCGGTCGGGGACGGGCAGGCGCCGCGTTCAGTTCCGCACGCCGTTGTGCGGGACGTCTGTGTGCCGTATCAGACCGTCAGGGAACGGTCCGTCGGGCGGATCGGGGCCGGCAGGGCGCTGGCTCCGGTCAGGAAGCGGTCCACTCCGCGCGCCGCGGAGCGGCCCTCGGCGATGGCCCACACGATGAGGGACTGGCCGCGGCCCGCGTCACCGGCGACGAAGACGCCGTCGACGTTGGTCGCGTAGTCCGCGTCGCGGGCGATGTTGCCGCGCTCGTCGAGCTCCAGACCGAACTGCTGGACCAGGCCGTTGGCCTGGTCGGTGCCGGTGAAGCCCATCGCGAGCGTGACCAGCTGCGCGGGGATGACCCGCTCGGTGCCGGGCTTCTGCTCCAGCTTACCGTCCTTGAACTCCACCTCGATCAGGTGGAGGGCCTGGACGTTGCCGTCCTCGTCGCCCTCGAAGTGGGTGGTCGAGACGGAGTAGACCCGCTCGCCGCCCTCCTCGTGCGCGGAGGTGACCTTGTAGAGCATGGGGAAGGTCGGCCAGGGCTGGTTGGTGTTCCGCTCCTCGCCCGGCTTCGGCATGATCTCCAGCTGGGTGACGGACAGGGCGCCCTGGCGGTGCGCGGTGCCGACGCAGTCGGCGCCGGTGTCGCCGCCGCCGATGACGACGACGTGCTTGCCCTCGGCGGTGATCGGGGAGACCGTCAGGTCGCCCTCCTGCACCTTGTTGGCGAGCGGCAGGTACTCCATCGCGAAGTGCACACCGTTCAGCTCCCGGCCCGGGACGGGCAGGTCGCGCGAGACGGTGGCACCGGCGGCGATGACCACGGCGTCGTAGCGGCGGCGCAGCTTCGCGGCGTCGATGTCCCGGCCGATCTCGGTCTCGGTGCGGAACTTGGTGCCCTCCGCGCGCATCTGCTCGATGCGGCGGTTGATGTGCGACTTCTCCATCTTGAACTCGGGGATGCCGTACCGGAGGAGGCCCCCGATGCGGTCCGCGCGCTCGTAGACGGCGACCGTGTGACCGGCCCGGGTCAGCTGCTGGGCGGCGGCGAGGCCGGCCGGACCCGAGCCGATGACGGCGACGGTCTTGCCGGAGAGGCGCTCGGGCGGCTGCGGGGTCACGTCGCCGCGGTCCCACGCCTGGTCGATGATCGAGACCTCGACGTTCTTGATGGTGACGGCCGGCTGGTTGATGCCGAGCACACACGCCGACTCGCACGGGGCGGGGCAGAGCCGCCCGGTGAACTCCGGGAAGTTGTTCGTGGCGTGCAGCCGCTCGGACGCGGCGGTCCAGTCCTCGCGGTAGGCGTAGTCGTTCCACTCGGGGATGAGGTTTCCGAGCGGGCAGCCGTTGTGGCAGAACGGGATGCCGCAGTCCATGCAGCGGCCGGCCTGCTTGCTGATGATCGGGAGCAGCGAGCCGGGGACGTAGACCTCGTTCCAGTCCTTGACGCGCTCACCGGCCGGGCGGGTCTGCGCGACCTCGCGGCCGGTGGTCAGGAAGCCCTTGGGGTCAGCCATTGGTCGCCGCCTCCATCATCTTCTCGGTGGTCTCCTGCTCGGAGAGACCGGCGAGCTCAGCGGCGTCCTTGGCGGCGAGCACTGCCTTGTAGGTGGACGGGATGATCTTGCTGAAGCGGGCCACGGCGGTGTCCCACTCGGCGAGGAGCTTCTCGGCGACGGTGGAGCCGGTCTCCTCCTGGTGGCGGCGCACGACGTCGTGCAGCCACTGCTTGTCGGTGTCGGTCAGCTCCTCGACCGCGCCGAGGTTGCCGGCGTTGACGTTGTCGCGGTCGAGGTCGATGACGTACGCGACACCGCCGGACATGCCGGCCGCGAAGTTGCGCCCGGTCTCGCCGAGCACCACGGCGTGGCCGCCGGTCATGTACTCGCAGCCGTGGTCGCCCACGCCCTCGGAGACGACGGTGGCGCCGGAGTTGCGGACGCAGAACCGCTCGCCGGTGCGGCCGCGGAGGAACAGTTCGCCGCCGGTGGCGCCGTAGGCGATGGTGTTGCCCGCGATGGTGGAGTACTCGGCGAGGTGGTCGGCGCCGCGGTCGGGGCGGACGACGACGCGGCCGCCGGACAGGCCCTTGCCGACGTAGTCGTTGGCGTCGCCCTCCAGGCGCAGCGTGACACCGCTGGGCAGGAAGGCGCCGAAGGACTGGCCCGCGGAGCCGGTGAAGGTGATGTCGATGGTGTCCTGGGGCAGGCCCGCACCGCCGAACTTCTTCGTGACCTCGTGGCCGAGCATCGTGCCGACGGTCCGGTTGATGTTCCGGATCGCGATCTGCGCGCGGACCGGCTGGGCGGTCTCGGGGCTGTCGGCCTTGAGGGCGTCGGCGGCGAGCTTGATCAGCTCGTTGTCGAGGGCCTTGTCGAGGGCGTGGTCCTGCTCGGTGTTCCGGTACCGGACCGCGCCTTCGGGCAGCTCGGGGACGTAGAACAGCGGGGCGAGGTCCAGGCCCTGCGCCTTCCAGTGCGTGACGGCGCGGTCGGTGTCCAGCAGCTCGGCGTGGCCGACGGCCTCCTCGATCGTGCGGAAGCCGAGCTCGGCGAGGAGCTCGCGGACCTCCTGCGCGATGAACTCGAAGAAGTTGACGACGTACTCGGCCTTGCCGGAGAAGCGGTCGCGCAGCACCGGGTTCTGGGTGGCGATGCCGACGGGGCAGGTGTCGAGGTGGCAGACGCGCATCATGACGCAGCCGGAGACGACGAGCGGCGCGGTCGCGAAACCGAACTCCTCGGCGCCGAGCAGCGCGGCGATGACGACGTCGCGGCCGGTCTTGAGCTGGCCGTCGGTCTGGACGACGATGCGGTCGCGCAGGCCGTTGAGCAGCAGGGTCTGCTGGGTCTCGGCGAGGCCGAGCTCCCAGGGGCCGCCCGCGTGCTTGAGGCTCGTCAGCGGGGACGCGCCCGTGCCGCCGTCGTGGCCGGAGATGAGGACCACGTCCGCGTGCGCCTTGGAGACGCCCGCCGCGACCGTGCCGACGCCGACCTCGGAGACCAGCTTCACGTGGATGCGGGCCTGCGGGTTGGCGTTCTTGAGGTCGTGGATCAGCTGAGCCAGGTCCTCGATGGAGTAGATGTCGTGGTGCGGCGGCGGGGAGATCAGGCCGACGCCCGGGGTGGAGTGCCGGGTCTTGGCGACCCACGGGTAGACCTTGTGGCCGGGCAGCTGGCCGCCCTCGCCGGGCTTGGCGCCCTGGGCCATCTTGATCTGGATGTCGTCCGCGTTGACCAGGTACTCGCTGGTGACACCGAAGCGGCCGGAGGCGACCTGCTTGATGGACGAGCGGCGGGCCGGGTCGTAGAGCCGGTCGGCGTCCTCGCCGCCCTCACCGGTGTTGGACTTGCCGCCCAGCTGGTTCATCGCGATGGCGAGGGTCTCGTGGGCCTCGCGCGAGATGGAGCCGTAGGACATGGCACCGGTGGAGAACCGCTTGACGATCTCCGAGGCGGGCTCGACCTCGTCGATGTCGATCGAGGGGCGGTCCGAGGTGAAGCCGAACAGGCCGCGGAGCGTCATCAGCCGCTCGGACTGCTCGTTCACCCGGTCCGTGTACTTCTTGAAGATGTCGTACCGGCGGTTGCGGGTGGCGTGCTGGAGGCGGAAGACCGTCTCCGGGTCGAACAGGTGCGGCTCGCCCTCGCGGCGCCACTGGTACTCGCCGCCGATCTCCAGCGCGCGGTGCGAGGCGGAGATGCCGGAGGCCGGGTAGCCCTTGGTGTGCCGGGCGGCGACCTCCTTGGCGACGACGTCGAGACCGGCGCCGCCGATCTTGGTGGCGGTGCCGTTGAAGTAGCGGTCCACGAAGGACTGGTCGAGGCCGACCGCCTCGAAGACCTGGGCGCCGCGGTAGGAGGCGACCGTGGAGATGCCCATCTTGGACATGACCTTCAGGACGCCCTTGCCCAGCGCGTAGATCAGGTTGCGGATGGCGTCCTCGGCCTCGATGCCCTCGATGAAGGTGCCGGCCCGGACCAGGTCCTCGACGGACTCCATGGCGAGGTACGGGTTGACCGCGGCGGCGCCGTAGCCGATCAGCAGCGCGACGTGGTGGACCTCGCGGACGTCACCGGCCTCGACCAGCAGGCCCACCTGGGTGCGCTGCTTGGTGCGGATGAGGTGGTGGTGGACGGCGGAGGTGAGCAGCAGCGAGGGGATCGGCGCGTGCTCGGCGTCGGAGTGCCGGTCGGAGAGGACGATCAGGCGGGCGCCGTCCTCGATGGCGGCGTCGACCTCGGTGCAGATCTCCTCGATCCGGGCGGCCAGCGCGTCGCCGCCGCCGTGCACCCGGTAGAGGCCGGAGAGCGTGGCGGCCTTCATGCCCGGCATGTCGCCGTCGGCGTTGATGTGTATGAGCTTGGCCAGCTCGTCGTTGTCGATCACCGGGAAGGGCAGCGCGACGCTGCGGCAGGACGCGGCGCCCGGCTCCAGGAGGTTGCCCGAGGGGCCGAGGACGGAGCGCAGCGAGGTGACGAGCTCCTCGCGGATGGCGTCCAGCGGCGGGTTGGTGACCTGCGCGAACAGCTGGGTGAAGTAGTCGAACAGCAGCCGGGGCCGGGCCGAGAGCGCGGCGATCGGCGAGTCGGTGCCCATGGAGCCCAGGGGCTCGCCGCCGGTGCGGGCCATCGGGGCGAGGATGACGCGCAGCTCCTCCTCGGTGTACCCGAAGGTCTGCTGGCGGCGGGTGACGGAGGCGTGCGTGTGGACGATGTGCTCCCGCTCGGGGAGGTCCTCCAGCTCGATCTCGCCGCTCTCCAGCCACTCCTGGTAGGGGTGCTCGGCGGCGAGGGACGCCTTGATCTCGTCGTCCTCGATGATGCGGTGCTCGGCGGTGTCCACGAGGAACATGCGGCCGGGCTGGAGGCGGCCCTTGCGGACGACCTTGGCGGGGTCGATGTCCAGGACGCCGACCTCGGAGGACAGCACGACGAGGCCGTCGTCGGTGACCCAGTAGCGGCCGGGGCGCAGACCGTTGCGGTCGAGGACCGCGCCGACCTGGACGCCGTCGGTGAAGGTGACGCAGGCCGGGCCGTCCCAGGGCTCCATCATCGCGGAGTGGTACTGGTAGAACGCGCGGCGGGCCGGGTCCATCGAGTCGTGGTTCTCCCACGCCTCGGGGACCATCATCAGCACCGAGTGCGGCAGCGAGCGGCCGCCGAGGTGGAGCAGTTCCAGGACCTCGTCGAAGGACGCGGAGTCGGAGGCGTCCGGGGTGCAGACGGGGAAGATCCGGTCGAGCGGCGCGTCACCGAAGAGGCCGGAGGCGAGCTGGGACTCGCGGGCCTTCATCCAGTTCCGGTTGCCCTTGACCGTGTTGATCTCGCCGTTGTGGGCGACGAAGCGGTACGGGTGGGCGAGCGGCCAGCTCGGGAAGGTGTTGGTCGAGAAGCGCGAGTGGACCAGGGCGACCGCGGTGGCGAACCGGGGGTCGGAGAGGTCCGGGAAGAAGGGCTCCAGCTGACCGGTGGTGAGCATGCCCTTGTAGACGATGGTGCGGGCGGAGAGCGACGGGAAGTAGACCCCGGCCTCGCGCTCGGCGCGCTTGCGCAGCAGGAACGCCTTGCGGTCCAGTGCGATGCCGGTGCTCTCGCCGTCCGAGACGAAGAGCTGGCGGAATTCGGGCATCGTGGCGCGGGCGCCGTTGCCGAGGATGTCCGGGGTGACCGGGACCTCGCGCCAGCCGAGGACCGTGAGGCCCTCCTCGCCGGCGATCTTCTCCAGCTCGCGGACGGCGCCGGTGGAGTCGTCGGCGGGCAGGAAGGCGATGCCGACGGCGTAGCCGCCGGCCTCCGGGAGCGCGAAGGGGACCTCGGCGCGCAGGAACGTGTCCGGGACCTGGAGCAGGATGCCGGCACCGTCACCGGAGTCGGGCTCCGATCCGGTGGCACCGCGGTGTTCGAGGTTGCGGAGCACGGTCAGAGCCTGCTCGACCATCTCGTGGCCGGGCACACCGGTCAGAGTGGCTACGAACCCCACGCCACAGGCGTCGTGCTCGTTGCGGGGGTCGTACATCCCCTGGGGGGCGGGGCGACCGTCCATGGGCGACCAGGCGTCGGTGCGCATCGGCTCTCCCGTCGTCGTCGTGGCATATGCAGTGCCGAGGGACGACGTTGGCCCTCTGCGAAATTTCGTGCAGATTACATGATGGGGCGCTTCTCAAAAAGCGGATGAACCATTCCAACATGCGGACACCGTCGACGACGGTGGAGTGGGTCGCTGTCGGAGGATCGGCGCCCGGGAGACGCGGAGAGCAGGCGTCGTTGCCTGCGGTGTCTACGGCTCATGCCCGGTGGCGGAGAAAACGAAACCGCCGGGTAATGGCTACTTATGTGCAGCCCTGCATAGAGACTCATTTTACGGTGCGCGGTGCGGTCGCGCCCAGGGGCGCGGGCCAAGACGTACGTCACACGCGTGGCATACGCGTAACGGGCCGATTGCGTGAACCGGCCCCGTTACGCGTACGAAGCAGGCGGGGTCAGCCGCCGGCCGCCACGCCGAACAGGGCGCCCAGGCCGTACGTGATCGCGGCGGCCGCGCCGCCCAACGCCAGCTGGCGCAGTCCGCTGAACCACCAGCTGCGGGCGGTCACCCGGGCCACCACCGCGCCGCAGCCGAACAGTCCGGCGAGGGCCAGCAGCACGGCCGGCCACAGCGCTTCCGCGCCCAGCAGGAACGGCAGCACGGGCAGCAGGGCGCCCAGCGCGAAGGCGCCGAACGAGGAGAAGGCGGCCACCAGGGGTGACGGCAGGTCGCCCGGGTCGATGCCCAGCTCCTCGCGGGCGTGTATTTCGAGGGCCTGCTCCGGGTCGCGCGAGAGCTGGCGGGCGACCTCGCGGGCGAGCCCGGACTCGACGCCCCGGGACTCGTAGAGCGCGGCGAGCTCCCGCTCCTCGTCCACGGGGTGCTTGTGCAGCTCGCGCCGCTCGACGTCCAGCTCGGCCTCGACCAGCTCGCGCTGCGACGCGACGGAGGTGTACTCACCGGCCGCCATGGAGAAGGCACCGGCGGCCAGTCCGGCGAGGCCGGTGATCACGATGGTGCGGTGCGAGACGTCGCCGCCGGCGACGCCGGTCATCAGGGCCAGGTTGGAGACGAGGCCGTCCATCGCACCGAAGACCGCGGGACGCAGCCAGCCGCCGTTGACGTCACGGTGGGTGTGGTTGTCCCGGTGCGCCTCGTGCAGTACGGCGTCGGTCTCGATGATGGCCACGACTTATCCCTCTCCCCTGATCCGGGTGTTCCGGAGACGGACCTCCTGCCCGCCCGCCCCCGCTCGACACCATCGAAAATACGCACGAAAAATCGCTCCTGCCAGCAAGGCAGGCCGTACTTACCACCCTGCGTAACCGGATAGGTACGGCTTCCCTTGCTGTCCGGAAGGTTTCATCCGAGTGGCCCTTTTGTGTGGATAACCGGCCTTCGTCGCGGCTTCGCGTGGAACGGATCCCACAGGCACGAGTACTGGCTCGGTACGAGCGAAGGGTCGACGCGATGGAGACGGTCGCAGGAAATCCGACGGCGCCGCGGGCGGGCGGCACAGAGGCGGCACGGCGGCCTCCGGACGAACCGGCCCCGGGCGGGTCCCGCGACCGGGCCAGGGGCGCGCTGCTCGGCCTCGCGGTCGGCGACGCGCTCGGCGCCCCGGCGGAGAACATGCGGCCCTCGGAGATCCGGCGCCGCTGGGGCCGGATCGAGGGCTTCGTCAGCGACGACCCGGCGGGCACCGACGACACGGAGTACGCGATCTTCTCCGGGCTGCTGCTGGCCCGGCACGGCTCGGAGCTCACCGTCACCGATGTCGAGCGGGCCTGGCGGCTGTGGATCGCCGACCTGGACGAGGGGCCGTTCCGGGGCGCCGGTTTCAGCGAGCGCGGCACGCTGGAGAACCTGCGCCGGGGTCTGGCCGCGCCGATCTCCGCCCAGCACCGGCACGCCTGGAGCGACGGCCTGGCGATGCGGGCCGCGCCCTTCGGCGTCTTCGCGGCCGGCCGCCCCGGCGAGGCGGCCCGGCTGGTCGCGGTCGACGGCCGGGTCAGCCATGAGGGCGAGGGCATCTACGGCGGCCAGGCGGTGGCCGCCGGGGTGGCCGCCGCGATGACCGGCGCCTCGGTCACCTCGGTGATCGCCGCCGCGCTCTCGGTCGTCCCCATGGACTCCTGGACGGCCCGCTCCCTGCGCCGCGCGGTGACGGCGGCGCAGCGCCCGTACCCCGACCGCCTCACCGGCGAACGCGCGGTCCGCTCGGCCGTGGTGGTCGGCGGCTACCCCTGGACGGACCTGGCCCCGGAGGCGGTCGGCCTCGCCTTCGGCGCGTTCGCGTCGGCGCGCGGCGACTTCCGTACGGCGGTGCTGATGGCGGTCAACATGGGCCGCGACGCCGACACGACGGCCGCGGTGGCGGGCGCCCTCTCCGGCGCCCTGCACGGCGCGTCGGCGATCCCGCGCCTCTGGTCGGAGGCGATCGGCCCGGTACGCGGCAGCTGCCTGCCGTCGATGCGGGGGTACCACGTACTCGACGTGGCGGACCTGCTGGTGGCGGGGGCCGCCGGGGCGGTGGCGGACGAACCGCCGCACCCCGCCCCGGGGGCCCAGGCAGCACCCCCCGGCGGCCCGCCGGGCCTTACTCCAGCCGAAGGCGCGGCGGCGCTCCCCGCCGGGGAGTCGCGGCAGAGCCTCGGCACCAGCGTGGCGGACCGGTGAACGGGACCCGGCGCGCCCGCGTCGAAGGACTGCTCGTCGGGCTGGCCGCAGGTGACGCCGCCGGATGGCCCGCCGCCCGGCATCGGGCGGCCCGGATGCCGGAGTGGACCCGGCGCCTGACCCGGGAGCTGGACACCTTCGCCGAGCAGAACGCGACGACCACGCTCCCCGTACCCATCGCGCTCAACCAGCCCCCCGAGCCGCTGCGGCTCGGTCCGTCCGACGACGCCGAGTGGGCGGCGTTCGCGGCGGGGACCGTGCTGGCAGCGGCCGTCGCGGGCTCCGGGCCCGGACACCCGCGGGTCGGCCCGGACGGCGTCGACGGACGGGTGCGCGCCGCCGTCGCCGGGGCCTGGAACTCCCTCGCCGCCGAGGTCGCCGCCGCCGCGGCCCGCGCGACCGAGGTGGAGGCGGCCGTGCTGCCCCTGCGCGCCCGGATCTCGGTGCGGGCCGGGCTCGGGAACCTCGCGGCCGGGCTGCGGCCGCCCGCCACCGGGCACGACAACCCGCACTACTTCGACGACGCGGCGTGCGTACGGGCGGCCGTGCTCGCGGTCGTCCACCCGGGCGACCCGCACGCGGCGGCGGAACTCGCCGAGTTCGACGCGCGCTTCACGCAGGACGGCGACGGGGTGCACGGGGCGCGGGCGATGGCCGCCGCGAGCGCCGAGGCGCTGGGCGGGGCCGACGTGGACACCGCCGTGACCGCCGCGCTGGCCCAGCTCCCCGACGGCACCGAGATCGCCCGCAACGCGGCCCACGCGGTCCGGATCGCCCGGGAGTTCGCCGGGGAGCGGGCCGGGGCGTTCGCGCTCGTCCCGGTCCTGGAGCACCAGATCGTGGACCACGTCTACAGCTACGGGATCGCCGCCGCCGAAACCGTACCGGTCGCCCTGGCCCTCGCCACCGCGTCGAGGGGCGACATCGCGCAGGCCGTGCCCGCGGCGGCCTGCCTGTCCCGGGTCGCGGACTCCGCGCCCGCCCTGGCCGGGGCGCTGACCGGGGCGCTGGGGACCATCGGCTCCGTGCCCGACGGCTGGCGCGAGACCTGCCGGATCCTCGCCGGCTGCGCGCTGCCCCGATTCGCCGGCACGGATCTGCTGGAACTCGCCGGGCTGCTGGCAGACACGGAACCGGCCCCCCTGGGTGGACAATTCGGACATGACATCCACCGTGCCCCTGGCGCCCACGACGTCCCCCTCCCCCACGACAGCCACGACAGCCCCGACGCCCACGCTCGATGACCGGATCGCCGGCGCCCTCGTCGGGGCCGCCGTCGGCGACGCGCTGGGCGGCCCGGTCGAGGGCCGCTCACCGGAGCAGATCACGGCCCGGCACGGCGGCAGGATCACCGGGATCGTCGGCCCCTGGGACGGCGACGACTGGCGGACCGCCCGCCCGATCGCCCCGTACCACAAGGGCGATGGGCACGTCACCGACGACACCTTGATGACGCACGCGCTGGTCCGGGTGTACGGGAAGGTGCGCGGCCACCTCGACGCGTACGCGGTCGCCGACCACCTCGTACCGGAGATGATCGGCGAACCGCGCTGGATTCCCGAGCTGGAGGCCGAGGCGCTGCCGCTCCAGCGCGTCTTCCTCGCGGAGAAGTGGATCGTCGCCCGGCTGCACTACGGGCACGTCGACCCGCGCGAGGCGGGCTCCGGAAACATCGTCAACTGCGGGGCGGCGATGTACATGGCCCCGGTCGGTCTGGTGAACGCCGCCCATCCGCAGGCGGCGTACGCCGAGGCGATCGACGTCGCGGGCGCCCATCAGTCGAGTTACGGCAGGGAGGCGGCGGGCGTCTTCGCGGCCGGGGTCGCCGCCGCCTGCGCGCCCGGGGCGACGCCCGCCACGGTGGTGGAGGCGTGCCTGGCCCTCGCCAAGGACGGCACCCGCGCCGCGATCGAGGCCGTCTGCGAGGCGGCCTCCCGCCACCGGGACGTCGAGTCGGCGCTCGTCCCGCTGCGCGCGGCCGTCGCCCCCTTCGACACCGTCGGCCCCGACTACCGCGCACCCTCGCTCGGCGCCCGCCGCCCGTCCCGGCTGCACGCGATCGAGGAGCTGCCGGCCGCCCTCGGGATGCTGCTCGCCGCCGACGGGGACTACCGGCAGGCGGTCCTCGGCTCGGTCAACTACGGCCGCGACTGCGACTCGATCGCCACCATGAGCGGCGCGCTCGCGGGCGCCCTGCACGGCGAAGGCGCCGTCCCCGCCGACTGGGCGGCCACGGTCGCCGAGGCCAGCCGCCTCGATCTGCGCGCCCCGGCCCGGACCCTGGCCGAGGTGGCCCGCGAGGTGTTCGCCCGGGACACCGCCGGCCGCCGGGCCCACGAGGCCGCCTTCGCCGCGCTGGCGGGCACCCCGTGACCACGGCGGTGCGGGTGACCTGGGTGCAGCCGGAGGACCTGGTGGGCCACGAGCTGCGGCAGGCCGCCGAGGACGGCCGCGACGCACGCGACATCGCCCGCCGGTGGTACGAGGCCGGCGGCTCCCCCGCCCCGGAGCGCGCCGGAGCCTCATCCCCCGGCGCCCCGCCCGGGCTGCGCGCGGTCGCCGAGCGGCTCCTGGACGAACTCGCCCTGCTGGAGTCCCCGCTGGCCGGTGACGAGCCGGACGGCCTGGACGCGATCCGGGCCGCCTGCCCGCAGTGGCCGCACGACCGGCGCGTGCGAGCGGCCGGCCGGGAGCGGCTGCACGCCGCCTGGCTGGGCCGCGCCGCCGGCTGCCTGCTGGGCAAACCGGTCGAGAAGCTGCCGCTGGAAGGCATCCGCGCCCTGGCCCGGGCCACCGGCAACTGGCCGCTGAACACCTGGTTCACCGCCCGGGGCCTGCCCGCCCCGCTGGCCGCCACCTATCCGTGGAACCGGCGCTCCGCGCCCACCTCGCTCGCCGAGAACATCGACGGGATGCCCGAGGACGACGACCTCAACCACCCCCTGCTCGCCCTGCTGCTGATCCGGCGTCACGGCACTTCCTTCACCACGGCGGACCTGGCCAGGCTGTGGCTGGACGAGCTTCCGGCCGGGCGTACGTTCACCGCCGAGCGGGTGGCTTACCGCAATCTGCTCGACGGCATCGAGCCCCCGGACACCGCCCGGCACCGCAACCCGTTCCGCGAGTGGATCGGCGCCCAGATCCGGGCCGATGTGCACGGCTGGACCCGGCCCGGCGACCCGGCGGGCGCCGCCGGACAGGCGTACCGCGACGCGGTCCTCACCCACACCGGGAACGGGGTCTACGGCGCCATGTTCACGGCGGCGGCGCTGGCCGAGGCGGCCGCCGGCGAGACCGATGTGCACGGCTGCCTGGCCACCGGCCTGCGCGTGGTGCCGCCGCGTTCGCGGTTCGCGGCGGCGGTACGGGACGGCATCGCGGCCGCCCGCGAGGAGCGGGACTTCGATACGGTCGTGGACCGGCTGCACGCGGCGTACGGCAGGTATCACTGGGTGCATGTGCTGCCCAACGCGGCCCTGCTGGCCGCCGCCCTCACCCACGCCGACGGCGACTTCACCGGTTCGATCTGCAAGGCGGTGTCCGGCGGCTGGGACACCGACTCCAACGGCGCGACCGCCGGTTCGCTCGCCGGACTGCTCGCCGGGCGGCCGGACGCACTGCCCGACCGGTGGACCACCCCGCTGAAGAACCGGCTCGCCACGTCCGTCCCCGGCTTCGACGGGACCGGCTTCGACACCCTGGCCGCCCTGACCCACCGGCTCACCCACGAGGAGGCACTCCGCCCATGACCAGCATCGCGGTGCTCGGCAGCACCAATATGGATCTTGTGGCCTACGTCGACCGCGCCCCGGAACGCGGCCAGACCGTCACCGGACGGGAGTTCCGCACCATCCCCGGCGGCAAGGGCGCCAACCAGGCCGTCGCCGCCGCCCGCGCGGGCGGGGACGTGCTGATGATCGGCGCGGTCGGCGACGACGAGTACGGCGTACGGATGCGGGAGAACCTGGAGCACTCCGGCGTCGACACCGACCTGCTGCACACCGCCGAGGGCCCCAGCGGCACCGCGCACATCGTGGTCGACGCCAAGGGCTCCAACGCGATCGTGGTCATCCCCGGCGCCAACGGCACCATGACCGCGCTCGGCCCGGGCGAGGTGGCCGCCATCGCCGAGGCGGATCTGCTGCTGCTCCAGCTGGAGCTGCCGATGTCCGCCGTCATCGAGGGCGCCCGAGCCGGTCACGCCCAGGGGGTACGGACCGTGCTCACCCCCTCCCCCGTACAGGAGCTGCCCTCCGAACTCCTGGACCACGTCGACCTGCTGATCCCCAATGAGCACGAGGCGGCGGAGCTGTCCGGCTACGACGACCCGCACGCGGCGGCGGAGATCCTGCTCGGCCAGGTCCCGGCGGTGCTCATCACGCTCGGCTCGAAGGGCAGCCTGTACGCGGCCCGGGGCAGCCGCACCATCCACTTCCCGGCCCCGGACGTCACCGCCGTCGACACCACCGGCGCCGGGGACACCTTCGTCGGCACCCTGGCCGTGGCGATCGGCGAGGGGCGGCCGATCCCGCAGGCCGTCGCCTGGGCCTCGGCCGCCGCCGCGCTCTGCGTACAGAAGCCGGGCGCCTCGGTCTCCATGCCGTACCGCAGCGAAATCGACGGCGCGTGAACGCCCCCGCGGCGCCGCCGCTCACCGGACTGCGGGTCGTCGATCTCGCCACGCTCTTCGCGGGCCCGCTCTGCGCGACGATGCTGGGCGACTTCGGCGCCGAGGTGATCAAGGTCGAACATCCGGTGCGCCCCGACCCCTCCCGGGGCCACGGGCCCGCGAAGGACGGCGTGGGCCTGTGGTGGAAGCTCCTCGGCCGCAACAAGCGCAATCTGACGCTGGACCTCTCCGCCCCGGAGGGCCGCGATCTGCTGCTGCGGCTCGCCGCCGACACCGACGTGATCATCGAGAACTTCCGCCCCGGCACGCTGGAGCGGTGGGGCCTCGGGCCCGATGAGCTGCACGCGGTCAACCCCCGGCTCGTGCTGGTGCGCGTCACGGGCTTCGGCCAGTTCGGCCCGTACTCCCACCGGCCCGGCTTCGGTACGCTCGCCGAGGCGATGAGCGGCTTCGCGGCGATCACCGGGGAGCCGGACGGGCCGCCGACCCTGCCGCCGTTCGGCCTGGCCGACTCGATCGCCGCGCTCGCCACGGCGTACGCGGTGATGGCCGCCCTCGCCGGGCGCGACCGGACCGGCGAGGGGCAGGTGGTCGACATGGCGATCATCGAGCCGATCCTGACCGTGCTCGGCCCGCAGCCGCTCTGGTACGACCAGCTCGGGTACGTACAGCCGCGCACCGGGAACCGGTCGCGCAACAACGCCCCGCGCAACACCTACCGCACCTCGGACGGGCAGTGGGTGGCCGTCTCCACCTCCGCGCAGTCCGTCGCGGAACGGGTGATGCGGCTGGTCGGGCGGGCGGAGCTGATCGAGGAACCGTGGTTCGCCTCCGGCGCCACCCGCGCCGAGCACAGCGACGAGCTGGACGAGGCCGTGGGCCACTGGATCGCCCGGCACAGCCGGGAGGAGGCCCTGTCCGCGTTCGAGAAGGCGGAGGCCGCCATCGCCCCCATCCACGACGTACGGGACGTGATGGAGGACCCGCAGTACCGGGCGCTGGACTCGGTCACCGAGGTGGACGACCCGGAGCTGGGCCCGCTGCGGATGCAGAACGTCCTCTTCCGGCTCTCCCGGACCCCGGGCGCGATCCGCTGGACGGGCCGCCCGCACGGGGCCGACACCGAGGAGATCCTGACCGAGCTGGGGCTGAGCGGGCCCGAGATCTCGGCGCTGCGGGCGGAGCGGGTGCTGTGAGCGCGGCGGCGCCCCTGACCCTGCTGTACGTGCCCGGTGACCGGCCGGACGTCGTGCGCAAGGCGGCCGCCTCGGGGGCGGACGTGGTGATCGTGGACCTGGAGGACGCGGTCGCCCCCGACCGCAAGGAGTACGCGCGTGCCGCGACGGTGGAGCTGCTGTCGGACCCGCCGGCCGGCACGGGGCCGCCCGTGCACGTCCGGGTCAACGACGAGGCGGACGTGCTGGCGCTCGCCGGGCTGCCGGGGCTCGGCGGGCTGCGGCTGCCGAAGATCACCCATGCCGCGTCGGTCCACCACATCGCGGCGCGGGCCCCCGGGGTGGCCCTGTGCCCGCTCCTGGAGTCGGCCCTCGGCATCGAGCACGCGTACTCGGTGGCCTCCGCCCACCCCCAGGTCCACGCCATCGCCCTGGGTGAGGCGGACCTCCGCGCGGATCTGGGCGTACGGGAGGACGCGGGGCTCGACTGGTCGCGCAGCCGGGTGGTGGTCGCCGCCCGGGCGGCGGGCCTGGCGCCGCCCACGCAGTCGGTGTTCGCGGACGTCCGGGACCTGAACGGCCTCTGGACCTCCTGCGCCCACGGCCGGGCCCTGGGCTTCCTGGGCCGGGCGGCGATCCACCCCCGCCAGCTCCCGGTGATCGAGCGCGCGTACCGCCCGACGCCGCAGGAGGTCGAAGCGGCCTGGGAAATCGTGGAGGCGGCCCGCGACCAGGCAGGCGCCCAGGCCCTCCCGGACGGCCGCTTCGTGGACGCGGCGGTGGTTGCGCAAGCGCGGCGGACGCTGGCGCTGGCCCAACGGAAGCGGTGACCTGGCGCTCCACCTGACCGCGTTGTCCTCAATCGCCGGACGGGCTGGATTTCCGCCGCACCGCCACATCAAGCCCGTCCGGCGATTGAGGACACCCCACGACGGCGAAGGGGCCGCCGAATACCTCGGCGGCCCCTCACTCTGTTTGCGCGCGGCGTCAGCCCTTCGCGGCCTCGGCCGTACCGTCCGCCTTCGGCGAATCCGCGTCCGCGTCCGCCTCCGCGGCCTCCGGCTCGTCCGCCTCATCCGAGGCGTCGTCCTTCGAGTCGTCCGAGGACTCCGGCGCCTCCGGCGCCCCGGGCTCGACAATCTCCTCGCGGCCCGGCCGTACCTTCGCCGAGATCACGATGTACGTCACCGCGAGCACGAACACGATCAGCGCGGTCCACACGTTGAGCCGCAGGCCCAGGATGTGGTGGGCCTCGTCCACGCGCATGTACTCGATCCACGCGCGCCCCGCGCAGTACGCCGCGACGTACAGCGCGAACGCCCGCCCGTGGCCGAGCTTGAAGCGGCGGTCGGCCCAGACCACCAGGAGGGCCACGCCGACGCACCACAGCGACTCGTACAGGAAGGTCGGGTGGTAGGTGCCGGCGAGCCGGTTCGGGCCGTCGCTGATCTTCAGCGCCCACGGGACGTCGGTCGCCTTGCCGTACAGCTCCTGGTTGAACCAGTTGCCCCAGCGGCCGCACGCCTGGGCGAGGGCGATGCCGGGGGCGAGGGCGTCGGCCCAGGCGGGCAGCGGGATCCCGCGGCGGCGGCAGCCGATCCAGGCACCGACCGCGCCCAGCGCGATCGCACCCCAGATGCCGAGGCCGCCCTGCCAGATCTTGAAGGCGTCGACCCAGTCCTCACCGTCGCTGAAGTACAGCTGGTAGTCGGTGATGACGTGGTAGAGCCGGCCGCCGACAAGCCCGAAGGGCACGGCCCAGACGGCGATGTCGGCAACGGTGCCGGCGGTGCCTCCTCGGGCGACCCAGCGCTTGTTGCCGAACCAGACGGCGACGAAGACACCGATGATGATGCAGAACGCGTAGCCGCGGAGCGGGATCGGTCCGAGATCGATCACGCCGGTCGACGGGCTGGGAATGTAGGCAAGGTTCATGGCAGCGTCGACGCTACCCTGCCGGGCGGGAGGTAGGACAACCCGCCCGGCAACGTCTGGGTAACGAGCGGGCCATCGATCGCCCGACCGGCCCTGCTCCAGGCCTTACGGCGTCGGCGTCGCGGTGCCCGGCTTCTTGCCCTTGTTGGCCTCGGCGACCCACTTCTTCAGATTGGCCACGGTGATCGGCTCGTCGCCCTTCTTCGGGAAGATCGACTCGCCGTTGAGCAGGGCCGTCGGCGTGCCCTGGAAGCCGCCGTCGCTGAAGGCCTTGTTGGACTTCTCCACCCACGCGTCGTGCTTGCCGTCCTCGACACAGCCGCGGAAGTCGGGCGTGTCCAGGCCGGGGACCTTCTTGGCGAGGTCGATCAGCTTGTCGTTGTCCCCGAAGGCGTCGTCGGTCTCCGCCGGCTGGTTGCTGTACAGCACGTCGTGGTACGCGGGGAACTTGCCGGCGTCCTGCGCGCAGGCGGCCGCGTTGGCCGCCTTGAGGGAGCCGCTGCCGCCCATGTTGCCGTCGATGATCGTGGCGAGGTGGTAGTCGACCTTGATCTGGCCGTCGCGCTCCATCTCGTGGACCGTGTCGCGGAACGCGGTCTCGAACTGGGCGCAGACCGGGCAGCGGAAGTCCTCCCAGATGGTGAGGGTGGACGGGGCGTCGTCCGCGCCGACCCGGATGGCCAGGGCGTCCTTTCCGGTCGCTCCGGACGGGGCGACGGCGGGTCCGGACGCCTTGGACTTGTCGCTCTTGCCGTCGGTGTTCGCCGCGATCACGCCGACGACGGCGGCCAGGCCCAGGACCCCCACCACGGCCGTGGACACGATCAGCGTGCGGCGCCGGCGGTCGCGCGCCTTCGCCTGCTCGCGCTGCTGGATCAGCCGGTCTCGCGCGGCCCTCTTACCCTGTTCGTTCTTCTCGCTCACACCGCGCAAACGACCCGGGGAGGCACTCGCGTGCCTCCCCGGACCGAGGTCCACCCGTTCGGGTTACCCCAGGTGTCAGCGCTTTCGAACACCTTCGGCAAGCTCGGCCGCCAGTGAACGGACGCTCGCGAGCCCGGCCGCCTCATCGGGGGCGTCCAGCATGCACTTGACGAAGGCCGTGCCGACGATGACGCCGTCGGCGAAGCCGGCGACCTCCGCGGCCTGCGCGGCGTCGGACACCCCGAGGCCGACGCAGACCGGCAGCTCGGTGGTGGCCCGGGTCCGCAGGACCAGGTCCTGGGCCTGCGCGCCGACCGAGGCGCGGGTGCCGGTGACGCCCATCAGGGACGCGGCGTAGACGAAGCCGGAGCCCGCGTCGGTGATGGTGGCGATCCGCTCGTCCTTGCTGCTGGGCGCGACGACGAAGACGGTGGCCAGGCCGTGCCGCTCCGCGTGCTCGCGCCACAGCGCGGACTCCTGGACCGGCAGGTCGGGCAGGATGCACCCGGCGCCGCCCGCCTCGGCCAGCTCGGCCGTGAACCGCTCGACGCCGTACCGGTCGATCGGGTTCCAGTACGTCATGATCAGGATCGGCGCCCCGGTGGCCTCGTGGGCCTCGCGCACCGTGCGCATCACGTCGGCGATCCGCACGCCGCCGCGCAGCGCGATGTCGTCGGCGGTCTGGATGACCGGGCCGTCGAGGACCGGGTCGCTGTGCGGCAGCCCCACCTCGATGACGTCGGCGCCGCCCGCCACGGCGGCCTTGACGGCCTCGATGCCGCCGTCGACGGTCGGGAAGCCGGCCGGCAGGTACGCGATGAGCGCCGCCCGGTCCTCGGCCCGCGCGGCGGCGAGCGTGCTGTTCAGCAGTTCGATGTTGCCGCTCACTGCGCGTCCCCCTCGATCTCCGCGTTCCGGCTGCCGGCGTCGGCCTCGACGGCCGCGTCGGTGTCGTACAGCCCGAAGTAGCGGGCCGCCGTGTCCATGTCCTTGTCGCCGCGCCCGGAGAGGTTGATCAGGATCAGCCCGTCCTTGCCCAGCTCCTTGCCGACCTCCAGCGCCCCGGCCAGCGCGTGCGCGCTCTCGATGGCCGGGATGATGCCCTCGGTCCGGGAGAGCAGGCGCAGCGCCTGCATCGCCGCGTCATCGGTGACGGCGCGGTACTCGCCCCGGCCCACGTCCTTGAGGTAGGCGTGCTCGGGGCCGATGCCCGGGTAGTCCAGACCGGCCGAGATGGAGTACGGCTCGGTGATCTGGCCCTCGTCGTCCTGGAGGACGTAGCTGCGCGAGCCGTGCAGGATGCCGGGCTCGCCCGCGGTCAGGGTCGCCGCGTGCTCGCCGGTCTCCACGCCGTGTCCGGCGGGCTCGCAGCCGATGAGCCGGACCTCCGCGTCGGGCACGAAGGCGTGGAAGAGGCCGATGGCGTTGGAGCCGCCCCCGACGCAGGCCACGGCGGCGTCCGGCAGCCGGCCGGTCCGCTCCAGGATCTGCCGTCTGGCCTCCACGCCGATGACGCGGTGGAAGTCGCGGACCATCGCCGGGAAGGGGTGCGGGCCCGCCACCGTACCGAAGAGGTAGTGGGTGCGGTCCACGTTGGCGACCCAGTCGCGGAACGCCTCGTTGATGGCGTCCTTGAGGGTGCGGGAGCCGGATTTCACGGCGATGACCTCGGCGCCGAGCATCCGCATGCGCGCCACGTTCAGCGCCTGGCGCTGGGTGTCGATCTCGCCCATGTAGATGGTGCAGTCGAGGCCGAAGAGGGCGCAGGCGGTCGCGGTGGCGACGCCGTGCTGACCGGCGCCGGTCTCGGCGATCACACGGGTCTTGCCCATGCGCCGGGTCAGCAGGGCCTGCCCCAGCACGTTGTTGATCTTGTGCGATCCGGTGTGGTTGAGGTCCTCGCGCTTGAGGAAGACGCGGGCGCCGCCGGCGTGCTCGGCGAAGCGGGAGACCTCGGTGAGGGCGCTGGGCCGGCCGGTGTAGTGGACCATCAGCTCGCCGAGCTCGGCGGCGAACGCGGGGTCGGCCTTGGCCTTCTCGTACTCGACGGCGACCTCGTCCACGGCGGCGACCAGCGCCTCCGGGATGAACTTGCCGCCGTACGCGCCGAAGTAGCCCTCGGCGCTGGGGATCAGACCCTCCGGGTCCGGGATGAAGAAGTCGGAAGACATGCGGAACGTGCTCCTCGTCGTCACAGGGGTGGTGGTCGCACCGTCTGCGCCGTGAGCGGAGCGCCGCCCCGGTCCGGGACCGGGGCGGTTTCGGGCACGCGGGACCGCGGCCGGGCTCGCTCTACAGCGCGCGCGTCCTGCGCCATCGCATGCCGTTGACCTGACCGGGCTCGGCGCCGATCACGTACCGCACCCGCCGGCCGTGCACCCGGCGCGCGGGCGCCCGGCAGCCGCGGTGCCACGAGGGCAGCGCGCAGCGCATCGGCTCGGGGTGCGGGAGGGACACGGCCGGATCAGCCCCGTCCGTGGCGCAGGGCGGGGTGGGCGCCGGCGGCGACGAGGTCGGCGACGGCGGTCCGCGGGTCCCGGCCGGTGACCAGGGACTCGCCGACCAGCACGGCGTCCGCGCCGGCGTTGGCGTAGGCGATCAGGTCGTGCGGGCCGCGGACGCCGGACTCGGCGACCTTGACGATGTGGTCCGGGATCTCGGGGGCGACGCGCTCGAAGGTGGAGCGGTCGACCTTGAGGTCCTTGAGGTTGCGCGCGTTGACGCCGATGATCCGGGCGCCGGCCTCGACGGCGCGCTCGGCCTCCTCCTCGTCGTGCGCCTCGACCAGCGGCGTGAGGCCGATGGACTCGGCGCGCTCGATGAGGGACACCAGCGCCTCCTGTTCGAGGGCGGCGACGATCAGCAGCACGAGGTCGGCGCCGTAGGCACGCGCCTCCCACAGCTGGTACGAGGTGACGATGAAGTCCTTGCGGAGGACCGGGATGTCGACCTTGGCGCGGACGGCCTCCAGGTCGGCCAGCGAGCCGCCGAAGCGGCGCTCCTCGGTGAGGACCGAGATGACGGAGGCCCCGCCCGCCTCGTAGTCCGCGGCGAGCGCGGCCGGGTCGGCGATGGCGGCCAGCGCGCCCTTGGAGGGGCTGGAGCGCTTGACCTCGCAGATGACGGTCACGCCCTCGCCGCGCAGCGCGGCGACGCCGTCCTTGGCCTGGGGGGCACGGGCGGCGCGTTCCTTGAGCTCGTCGAGGCTGACGCGCGCCTGCCGCTCCGCGAGGTCGGCGCGAACGCCGTCGATGATCTCGTCGAGCACACTCACGCGAGCGGCCCCCTTCCGGAACGGTGACAAAAAAACGTAACAGGCCACAGGATCAGCCACTCCGATGTTATCCGCAGGAGGGCGCTGGGCCCGCATCCGGCCTGCGGCTGTCCCACTGGCTGGGACTTCACGGGGCGAGCGCGGAGCCGAAGGGAAGGTTCCGGATGACGGTGAAGAGCAGCAGTACGGCGCCGATCGCCCACCAGTGCACCGGTCCCAGCCCGATCCGCAGGGGCTTTCCGCGGGCCTCGCGGATCAGCCATACGGCCCACAGCACGGCGAAGATCCCGTAGCCGACGACGGCGAGCGCGTTGGCGCCGAAGGCGGCGGCCAGGTCGCCGTGCGCGAAGTCGTGGGCGCTGCGGAGGCCGCCGCAGCCGGGGCAGTAGATGCCGGTGAACCGCAGCAGCGGGCAGACGGGGTAGTGGCCGGGCTCGTTCGGGTCGACGGTGGCGACGTATCCGAAGGCGCCGACGACGGCGGCGAGCACGCCCACCGGGACGGCGATCCGCCGCAGCCGGGAGGCGCCCGCGGGGGCCGTCGGGAAGAGGGGGGCCCGCACGGGTGCGAAGGGCGGCGGGGCCGGGGCGGGGTCCGACGGGGCGGCGGAGGGGGTTGGCGTTGCGTCCACCCGGTGATTGTCGCCGCTGACGCGGAAAGGCGCAGCCCGGTCCGGGCCGCGCCTTTCCGGCGTACGTGGTGCGGGGGTCAGGAGGTCTGCGCCTGGCCGGCGCGCGCGCGGGCGGCGGCCAGCTCGGCCGGCTCCTTCGGCATGCCGAGGCCCGCGGCCTTCATCGCGAGGCCGACGACACCACCGAGCAGGATGACGCCCATGCCGGCCCAGAAGCCGAGCGGGTTGGCCGCGACCATGAAGACGCCCGCGACGCAGAAGCCGATGAAGGCGATGATGACACCGGTCCAGGCGGCCGGGGTGTGTCCGTGGCTGCTGCCCGCCATGAGTTGCTCCTCGTTGGTGTTGCGCTGTTGGAATCGCTCGGGTCGCTGTGCCCACGGCCCGTGCCGCTGTGCCAGCTCACCGTCATTGTCCCGTACGTGCGGGTAGGACGTGAGCTGGGGGGTCATGCCTCGCGCGTCGGGTCCTCGCCGCGGTCCAGGGCCTTCCACAGATCCTCGGGCCGGTCGGGGTCGAGCGGGCGCGGGGCCTTGCGGGGGCGGGGGGTGCCGTCGCGCTCGTAGCGCCCGGACATCGTGGGCCACCGGCTGCCGTAGCGCAGGGCGAGCAGCCCGGCGAGCAGGATCAGCAGGCCGCCCACCGCCGTGACGTACGGCCAGGCGGTGTGGCTGAGGGCCGTGATGGAGGCGGCGGCGTCGCCGCTGGTCCGCGCGGCCTTCTCGTCCAGCGCCCCGCTGTCGGACGCGCCGAGGAAGGCGCTGAGCGCGGCGCCGAGTCCGCTGAGCGCGAGGAGTCCGGCGACCACGCGCCGGCCGGCACCGCGTACGGCGAAGACGGCGACGAGGGCGGCCAGGCCGACGATCGCGAGGGCGGCGGGGAGTCCGGTGACGTCCTGCCCGTCGGCGCTCAGCGGGAGGCTGCCGCCGCCGACGGGGGCCTTGCCCTCGGCCCAGGTCTGCCCGGAGGCGAGCAGGACGACGGTCGCGCCGGCCGCCCCGAGGAGCAGGCCGGCCGCCAGGGTGCGGCGGCTCCCCGCACTGTCGGGCGCGGCGGCGGCTTCGGTACGGGGCTGGGGTACGGGGACGGCACTCACGTACTCCACTATCCCTCACCGGCCGGGAACGCCCCACCGCGCCCCTGGCCGGGACGCGGGGAGGTGAGGCTCAGGCGCCGCCGAGGCGGTTGGCGGTGTGGACGGCGCGGAGGACGGCCGCCGCCTTGTTGCGGCACTCGGTGTCCTCGGCGACCGGGTCGGAGTCGGCGACGACACCCGCGCCCGCCTGGACGTACGCGGTGCCGTCGCGGAGCAGGGCGGTGCGGATGGCGATGGCGGTGTCGGAGTCCCCGGCGAAGTCGAGGTAGCCGACGCAGCCCCCGTACAGGCCCCGGCGGGTGGGTTCCAGCTCCTCGATGATCTGGAGGGCGCGGGGCTTGGGGGCGCCGGAGAGGGTGCCGGCGGGGAAGCAGGCGGTCAGCACGTCGAAGGCGGTGCGGCCCTCGGCGACCTTGCCGGTGACGGTGGAGACGATGTGCATCACGTGCGAGTAGCGCTCGATGGACATGAAGTCGACCACCTCGACGCTGCCCGGTTCGCAGACCCGGCCCAGGTCGTTGCGGCCGAGGTCGACCAGCATCAGGTGCTCGGCGCGCTCCTTGGGGTCGGCGAGGAGTTCGTCGGCGAGGGCCTGGTCCTCCTGCGGGGTGGCGCCGCGGTGCCGGGTCCCGGCGATGGGGTGGACCATGGCCCGGCCGTCCTCGACCTTCACCAGGGCCTCGGGGCTGGACCCGGCGACGTCGAAGCCGTCGAACCGGAAGAGGTACATGTACGGCGAGGGGTTGGTGGCGCGCAGCACCCGGTAGACGTCGAGGGCGCTCGCGGTGCACGGGGTCTCGAAGCGCTGGGAGGGCACCACCTGGAAGGCTTCGCCGGCCCGGATGCGCTCCTTCACGTCCTCGACGGCGTCCTGGTAGGCCTGGCCGCCCCAGAGCGCGGTGTACGGGGGCAGCTCGGACGGGGGCAGGGCGGCGGGGGTGTTCTCGACGGGGCGGCGCAGGTCGCGCTCCATCGCGTCGAGCCGGGCGACGGCGTCGGTGTACGCCTCGTCCACGCCGGTGGCCAGGTCGTTGTGGTTGATGGCGTTGGCGATGAGCAGGACGCTGCCGGCCCAGTGGTCGAGGACCGCCAGGTCGGAGGTGAGCAGCATGGTGAGCTCGGGCAGCTTCAGGTCGTCGCCGCCGCTCTCGCCGATCTTCTCCAGGCGGCGCACGATGTCGTAGCCGAGGTAGCCGACCATGCCGCCGGTGAAGGGCGGGAGGCCGGATTCCCGGTCGTGCGGGGTGTGCAGGGCCTCGATGGTGGCGCGCAGGGCGTGCAGCGGGTCGCCGTCGACGGGGACGCCGACCGGCGGGGTGCCGAGCCAGTGGGCCTCGCCGTCGCGGGTGGTCAGCGTGGCGGCGCTGCGTACGCCGATGAAGGAGTAGCGCGACCAGGTGCGGCCGTTCTCGGCGGACTCCAGGAGGAAGGTGCCGGTGCGCTCGCCCGCGAGCTTGCGGTAGAGCCCGACGGGGGTGTCGCCGTCCGCGAGGAGGCGGCGGGTGACGGGGATGACGCGCCGGTCGACGGCCAGCTTGCGGAAGGTGTCGAGGTCCATGGCCGCAGACCCTACTGTCCGAGGAAGAGAACGTCGGCGTCGAAGCAGGTGCGGTCGCCGGTGTGGCAGGCGGCGCCGGTCTGGTCGACCTTGACGAGGACGGTGTCCGCGTCGCAGTCCAGGGCGACGGACTTGACCAGCTGGATGTGGCCCGAGGTGTCGCCCTTGACCCAGTACTCCTGGCGGCTGCGGGACCAGTAGGTGCAGCGGCCGGTGGTGAGGGTGCGGTGCAGCGCCTCGTCGTCCATCCAGCCGAGCATCAGTACCTCGCCGGTGTCGTACTGCTGGGCGACGGCCGGGACCAGTCCGTCGGCGCCACGCTTGAGGCGGGCGGCGACGGCGGGGTCGAGGGCGCTGGCGGTCCGGGGGGTGCCGGGCGGGGGCGTGCTGCTCATGGGCCCCATTGTGCCGTGGCCGCGCGGGGTGTCCGGGCGGGCGTCCACTGGGCGGACGGGGGACGGCGGTCGTACGCTGGCGGGCATGTCGACCCATGCGAAGCGCGAACGTCTTCTGCTCGCCGACCTGTTGGAGGCGGCGGGTCCGCAGGCCCCGACCCTGTGCCACGGCTGGACGGCCCGTGATCTCGCGGCCCATGTGGTGGTGCGGGAGCGGCGGCCCGACGCGGCGGCCGGGATCGTCATCGGGCCCCTGAAGAGCCGCCGGGACCGGGTCATGGCCGAGTTCACCGAGAAGCCGTACGAGGAGCTGATCCAGCTCATCCGGACCGGCCCGCCCCGGATGTCCCCGTTCGGCCTGAAGCAGCTGGACGAGGCGGCGAACACGGTGGAGTTCTACATCCATACGGAGGACGTGCGCCGGGCCCAGCCGGACTGGACGCCCCGTGAGCTGGACCCGGTCTTCGCGGACGTGCTGTGGGCGCGTACAGAGAAGGCGGCGCGGATGCTGGGCCGGAAGGCGCCGGTGGGCCTGGTGCTGCGCCGCCCGGACGGGCAGACCGCGGTCGCGCACCGGGGGACGCCGGTGGTGACGGTGACCGGTGAGCCGGGCGAGCTGCTGCTGTTCGCGTTCGGGCGGCAGGACGCGGCGCGGGTGGAGCTGGAGGGCGAGCCGGAGGCGATCGGCCGGGTGTCGCAGGCGAAGCTCGGGATGTAGCCCGTACGCGTAACGGCTCGGGCGCCCCGGTCAGCGCGGGAGTTCCGCCCGGCGGAGCGGGGCGAGGACGAGGCCGGTGCACGCGCCGGCGACGCACAGGGCGGCGCTGGCGACGAAGACCGGGCCGGTGCCCCAGAGGGCGACGGCGGCTCCGGTGACGGGGTAGCTGAGCGGCGCGAGGGCGTGGGTGAAGAGCGTGGAGACCGAGGTGACGCGGCCCAGGTAGGCCGGGTCGGTGACGGTCTGCATGAGCGCGCCGCACAGCGAGCCGCCGAGACCGGCGAAGAGCCCGACGAGGACCGCGACGGCCGCGGCGAGCGCCACGGAGGGCACGTACGCGAGGGCCGCGATGGCGAATGACCCGACCAGGACGGTCAGGCACATGACCAGTCCGGCCCTGGGCACCCGGCCGCGTACGGCGAGGAGGAGGGCGGAGGCGCCCGCGCCGACGCCGAAGCCGGCGACGACCCAGCCCATGCCGGAGGCGCCCCAGCCGCGTTCGTCGCTGAGCAGGATGAGGCCGAGGTTGAGAGGGCCGACGAAGCCGAGTTCGCTGACGGCGACGACGAGCATCAGGGGCCCGAGGAGCGGGTGGCGGCGGATGTGGCGCAGCCCGTCGGTCAGTTCGCGCCAGGCGGTGCCGGTGGGGGCGGTCGCTTCCGGTGCGGGCAGGGGGGCCATCCGTACGGCCAGCAGGAGCGGGAGCGACACCGCGAAGAGGATGCCGGCCGCGGCGAAGGCGAGGACCGGGCCGCCGAGGGCGACGGCGACGCCGCCGAGCGGGGCGCCGACGACGTTGGCGGTACGGGTGGCGAGGCCGCGCATGCCCTGGACGCGGGCGAGCTGGGACGCGGCGGTGATCCGGGGCGGCAGGGCGCCCACGGCGGGCAGGAAGAGGGCGTCGACGGCGCCGAAGACGAGCGCGACGGCGATCAGCATCCACACCGTGGGCGAGGTGAGCAGCAGGGCCCCGGCGAGGCCGAGGATCACCAGGCAGCGGGCGGTGTCACTGCCGACGACCACGCGGCGCGGTCCGAACCGGTCGGCGAGGACTCCCCCGCCGAGCAGGAGCGCCGCCCGGGGTATGGAGCCCGCGGCGAGCACGAGACCGGTCTGCGAGGCGTTGCCGGTGCGGGCGGCGGCCCAGGCGAGGGCCATGTAGTACACGCTGTCGCCGATCATGGACGCGGTGTACGCGCCGAGCCAGCGCAGGACGTTGCCGTCGCGGTGGGCCGGGCGGGCGGCGGCCTCGGCGGGGGCGGGCAGGGTGGCGGTCACGGTCTCGTCCTCTCGGGGGGGCCGGGTCAGGTGCGGAACGGGAAGCCGTACAGGTGGAACGCGACGTTCTCGCGGTTCTCGGTGTCGCCGGCCTCCTCGCGGGCGCGGGCTTCCCGGTCGTAGCGCTTGATGAGGTCGTTCATCTCGGAGGCCAGCGCGGAGAGCTCCTCGGCGGTCAGCCGTGCGAGGTATTCGGAGCTGAAGGAGGCGCGGCGCCACTCGGCGGGCCAGGCGCGGTTCGCGTCGAGGTGGCGGCGGTACATCTCGACGTGCTGGTCGAAGGAGAGGCGGGTGACGGCGGAGTGCGTCGCGGCCTTCTCCGGCGCGTCGCTGAAGTCCTCGTCGTGGAAGGTCAGCCCCTCCGATGCGGGCTGCCACCAGCGCTCGCGGCCGTCCCTGCCCTGCCGGTCGGCCTCCTCGATCAGCCCGTGGTCGGCGAGCTTGCGCAGGTGGTAGCTGACGAGCGAGACCGCCTCGTCCACCTGCTCGGCGAGCTGGGACGCGGTGGCCTGCCGGGCGATGTAGAGGGCCCGGTAGAGCTTCATCCGCAGGGGGTGCCCGAACGCCTTGAGGGTGCCCAGGTCGGAGACCCGGCGTGATTCTTCGCGTGCCATGCCCCGAGCGTAGATAGGAAAGAAAACTTGCGCAATATTTATTGCGAAAGAAGTGTTGCGCGTTTTGGTACGCGGCCGGCCTGGCGGACCTCGCGGGGTCTCAGCCCGTCAGCAGGCGGCGGGCCGTCAGGGCCAGGGAGACCTCGGTCGCGTCCGAGGGGCGGGTCAGACAGCGGCCGGTGAGCTGTTCGAAGCGGCGGAGGCGGTTGAGGACGGTGTTGCGGTGGCAGTAGAGGCGGGCGCCCGCCCGGGGCGCCGACCCGTCCGCGTCGAACCAGGCGGTGAGCGTGTCGATGAGCACGTCCCGGTCGGCCGCGTCCAGCCGGTCCAGGGGGCCGAGGACCCGGTCGACGAGCGCCGCGCCGAGCGCCGGGGACGAGACGACCAGGGCGGCGGGCAGGTGCGCGTCCAGCAGGACGGTCCCGCCGTCCGCCGGGCAGGCCCGCAGCGCCGTGTCCGCGAGGCGGCGGGCGTCCCCGACCGCCGCGAGACCGTCCACCGCCGAGCCGATGCCGGCCCGGGCCCCGGGCGGCACGCACAGCCCGGCGGCCAACTCGGCGAGGGCGTCCGCCGGGTCCGTACCGTCGGCCCGGCCCAACGGCAGGACGGCGTAATCCGCTTCGGCCCCCGCATGCCACACCGCCTCCGTTCCGGCGGGGAGTTCCAGGGGCGGGTGCGCCGCGCCGTGCGGGGAGCGGCGGGCGTCGCGCAGGGCGAGCACCGCGTACCGGCCGTCCTCCGGGAGGCCGAGGGCCGCCGCCGTGTCCGGGAGGTCGGCGACCCGGGCGGTGCCGTCGAGCAGCGCGGCGGTCATCAGGCGGTGCCGGTTCTCCCGGCGCCAGGCGAGGCGGCGTTCCGCCCCGCGATAGGCGTCGGCGACGACCCCGCAGTGCTCGTCCACGAAGTTCCAGACGTCCGCGGCGACATGGACCAGCAGCCGGATGTCCTCGGGGTGGCGGCGGGCGGTCTCGTCCACCAGGTCCTGCCAGACCATCGCCCCGCCCATCCGGAACGCGTGCAGGACCGCGTCCAGCGGCACCCCCTGCTCGGCCCGGACCTCGCCGATCCGCCGCGAGGTGCGGTGCGCGGCCTCCCGGAACTCGCGGGGCTGGATGAGCGAACCGACGTTGTGCCGCAGCGACTGGTGCACCTCCTGCCAGATCTCCGCCGGGTCGGCCTCGATCGCCGCGCAATAGGCGGGCTCCCGCTCCCGCAGCGCCTCCACCATCCGGTCCGTCAGCTCCGGGAGCGCCGCCACCAGCACCCGGGCGGCCCGGTGCAGGACGGCGACGGCCTCGCGGTCGGCCAGCGACCGGAAGCGGCGCGGGGCCGGGTCGGCGGGCGGCGGCGTGTGCAGCGCCCTGACCCGTGGACGTACGACCTGCGGCATGGCGGCCTCCACCGGGATGCGGCCGGCTCGGTGCACGGCCGTTCCGGCACGCCCCGCCCAGGACAGGGCCGCGGGCGCACCGAATGATCCTGACGCCCGCAGAATGACATACCGCCCAGTCGGTACCTAGGGGTGTGCGGCCTCCTTCTCATCACGGTCCCGCAACTCCGTTGGTCTCAGCACCCGTTCCCCAACAGCCCGGCCAGCTCCGTCCGGGAGCGCACGCCCAGGGCGGCGAAGACGTTGCGCAGGTGGTGGTCGACGGTCCGGGTGCTCACCGAGAGCCGCCGTGCGACCTCCCGGTTGGTGGCCCCCTCGGCCACGCACCGGGCGATCCGCGCCTGCTGCGGGGTGAGCCCGGCCAGCGGCGCGGCCGCCTTGGCGGGCCCCGGGACCTCCACCGCCGCACCGGCGGCCCGCAGTTCACCGCTCGCCCGGGCCGCCCAGGCCGGGGCCCCGCACCGCTCGAAGCCGACGAGGGCGTCCCGCAACGGCTCGCGGGCCTCACGGGTGCGGCGGCGCCTGCGCAGCCAGGACCCGAACAGCAGCCGGGTCCGGGCCTGTTCGAAGTCGCCGCCGGCCCGGTCGTGATGGGCGAGGGCCTCCGCGTACCGCCCGGCGGCCTCGGCGTCCGGCGCCAGCAGGGCCCGGCAGCGGGCGAGTTGGGCGGGGACCTGGGGGTCCGTGGTCCGCGTCGCCCACACGGCGAACTCCGCCACCGCCTCGGCCACCGCTCCTCCGCCCCGGACCGCCCGCCCGGCCGCCACGGACGCCTCGACGTAACAGGGCACGGCGAGCATCCGGGTGGCGAAGTGGCCGCGCCGGGGCCCGGGCCGGACGAGCGGGTCGAGCCGTGCCGCCGCCTCCGCCGGGCGCCCGGCCGCCAGATCGGCGCGGGCCGACGCCCAGGTGGCCAGGGTCTCCGCCTGGACGAGCCCGTGCGGGGCGGCGCCCGCGAGCGCGGCCCCGGCGTGCGCCGCACACTCCCGCGCCCCGCTCTCCACCGATGCCGCGAGGGCGAGTACGGCGTGCAGGTGGGCGGCGGTGTTGGGCCGCCCGGTACGGCGTGCCGCGCGCAGGCCGTCCAGCGCGTGGGCCCGGGCGCGTGCGTGCCGCCCGGCGCGCAGCTCCGCGTAGGCCAGGTGTTCCAGGGCCTGCGGCAGCAGGGCGTCGGCCCCGCTCGCGTGTGCGGCGGCCAGGGCGCGGGTCCCGGCCCGGCAGGCGGCGTCGAGGTCGCCGAGCACCAGACCGGCCGCCCCGGCCCGTAACAGCGCCTCGGGCTCGCGGGCGTCGGAGCCGAGACAGCGGCGCAGCAGCAGGTGCCCGGCACCGGTCCGCCCGCGCAGCACGGCGCACATCCCGTCCCGGTAGTGGGCCAGGTCCCGGTCGGCCGCGTCCGCCGGGATACGGGTCAGCGCCTCCAGGTACCCGAGGGCGTCCCCCGCCGCCCAGGCGGCCTCGGCGGCCCCGAGCAGGGCGTCCCTGGCGCGCCCCGGATCGTGCGGGGCGAGCAGGGCGGCGGCGGTGAGCAGGGCCGCGTGGGCGTCGGGGGCGGGCTCGTCGGCAAGGGCGAGCAGGCCCCGGGTGTGGTGGGCGGGGCCGGTGGTGCGTCCCGCCCGGGCCAGCAGGGCGCGGGCCCGCCCCGGGTCCCCAGCGAGCCGGTACTGCTCGGCCGCCGCCGCGTACCGGGCGGACCGCGCCGCCTCGTCCGGGGTCAGCCCGGCCGCGTGGACCAGGGCGGTCGCGCGGTCGGCGTGCGGGCGGGGCGGGGCCGCCGCGGCCTCCAGTGCGGCGGCGAGCGGGGCGTCGGGGCCGGGGGCCGCGCAGGCCCGCTGGATCAGGGCGGCGGGCCCGGGCGCGAGCAGACCGGCGAGCAGGGCGTGCACGGCGCGGCGGCGGTCCGGGGGCGCCCGGTGCAGGAGGGCGCGGCGCATCAGGGGCTCGCCGAAGTGGACGCGGTCGCCGGCCCTTCGGAGCGCGCCGGCCGTGCCGCCCGGGGCGTGCAGGGCGAGGTCGGACGTGGCGGGCGGGAGGGCGGCCGAGGCGGCGGCCCTGCGTACGAGGGCGAGGTCCGCGCCCGCGCCCTCGGGCTCGTGCGCGTGGGCGGCGGCCGCGATCAGGAGCAGGGTCCGGGTGGCGGCGGGGAGGTGGCCGACGCGGTCGGCGTGGGCGGCCAGGACCTCGTCCCCGCCGGGCAGCGGGTGCGGCAGCGGGGTCCGTCCGGTGAGCTGGTCCGGGGTGAGGCGGGCGGTGAGCGCGGTGAGCAGCCCGGGGTTCCCGGCCGCCTCCCGGAGCAGTTCGCCCCGCGCGACCGGGTCGGCCCGGTCCGCCCCGGTGAGCCGGTCCAGGAGCGCGGAGGCCGCCTCCTCGTCCAGGGGACCGGGGCGGAGGGCGGGCAGCCCGGCGAGGCCGGCCTCGTCCCCGGCGGCGATCAGCACGGCGACCGGGGTGCCCGGTCCGAGCCGGCGGGCGGCGAAGGCGAGGGCGGCACGGGAGTCGGGGTCCCAGAGGTGGGCATCGTCCACGCACACGAGGAGCGGCCGCCCGCCGCCGAGGCGCCGGAGCAGGGCGAGGAGGCCGTCGCGGGGCACGCGGGCGGGCGCGCCGGGTGCGGGACCCGCCGCGCACAGCAGCGCGTGCAGCCCGCTGTACGGCACCCACCGTTCGTCGGGGGCGCCGACGACGTGGAGCACGGGTCCCGCGTCCCGGTCGCGGTGCGCCGCGAGGGCGTGGGCGAGGAGGGCCGTGCGGCCCGAGCCGGGCGGGCCCGCGAGGACCAGCGCGCCACCGTCGCCGCGTTGAAGGCGCGTCAGCAGGGCGTCAAGGGAGGCGAGTTCGCCGCTGCGGCCGTACAGCCGGAGCGGACTGCGCACGGTCGTGGGGGGAGTCACGCCCGGCACGCTAGGCCCGCGTACGGGGACCGGGAAGGTGCGCGTACGACGGTGGGGCGCCCTCCCAGGGAAGGACGCCCCATGTCTGTGCGCGCGCACAACCGGCCGGTCAGCGCACCGGGTGTCCGGCTTCCGCCAGCGCGCCCTTGACCTCGGAGATGCGCAGGTCGCCGAAGTGGAAGACGGACGCGGCCAGGACCGCGTCGGCCCCGGCGTCGATGGCCGGTGCGAAGTCCGCGAGCCGGCCCGCGCCGCCGGAGGCGATGACGGGGACGCGGACGTGCTTGCGGACGGCGGCGATCATCTCGGTGTCGTAGCCGTCCTTCGTGCCGTCGGCGTCCATCGAGTTGAGCAGGATCTCGCCGGCGCCGAGCTCCGCCGCCCGGTGGGCCCACTCGACGGCGTCGATGCCGGTGCCCCGGCGGCCGCCGTGCGTGGTGACCTCGAAGGTGCCCTCGGGGGTGCGCCGGGCGTCCACCGAGAGCACCAGGACCTGGCGGCCGAAGCGCTCGGCGATCTCCCGGATCAGCTCCGGCCGGGCGATGGCCGCCGTGTTGACGCCCACCTTGTCCGCGCCGGCCCGCAGCAGCTTGTCGACGTCGTCCGGGGTGCGGACGCCGCCGCCCACCGTGAGCGGGATGAAGACCTGCTCGGCGGTGCGGCGCACCACGTCGTAGGTCGTCTCCCGGTCGCCGCTGGACGCGGTGATGTCCAGGAAGGTCAGCTCGTCGGCGCCCTCGGCGTCGTACAGCTTCGCCATCTCGACGGGGTCGCCCGCGTCGCGCAGGTTCTGGAAGTTGACGCCCTTGACGACCCGGCCGTTGTCCACGTCGAGGCAGGGGATGACGCGTACCGCGAGGCTCATCGCTCACCCGCCCGGTAGGCCTCGACCTCGACCTCGACGACCAGGCCCGGGTCCACGAAGCCGGAGACCACGACCATGGTGGCGGCGGGGCGCACGGCGTCGAACAGCTCCTTGTGGGCGCGGCCGACCTCGTCGGTGTCCCGGGCGTGCATGACGTACATCCGGGTGCGGACGACGTCCTCGCGGCCGAGGCCCAGCTCCTTCAGCGCCTCGAAGGCGACGTTGAAGGCGGTGACGGCCTGGTCGTACGGGCCGCCCGCGGCGATCTCGCCGCCCACCACCGAGGTGCAGCCGGACACCAGGACCATGCCGTTCGGCAGTTCGACGGCGCGGGAGTAGCCGAACTTCTCCTCCCAGGGGGCGCCGGAGGAGACGCGGCGCACGGAAGAGGAGTCGGTCATACGGAGACCGCCTCCAGCGCCTCTTCGAGGGTGAACGCCTTCGCGTACAGGGCCTTGCCGACGATCGCGCCCTCGACGCCCGCCGGGACCAGCGAGGCGATGGCGCGCAGGTCGTCCAGCGAGGAGACGCCGCCGGAGGCGACGACGGGCTTGTCGGTGGCGGCGCAGACGTTCTTCAGGAGCTCCAGGTTGGGGCCCTGGAGCGTGCCGTCCTTGGCGATGTCGGTGACGACATAGCGGGCGCAGCCCTCGGAGTCGAGGCGGGCCAGCGTCTCGTAGAGGTCGCCGCCGTCGCGGGTCCAGCCCCGGCCGCGCAGCGTGGTGCCGCGCACGTCGAGGCCGACGGCGATCTTGTCGCCGTGCTCGGCGATGACCTTGGCGACCCATTCCGGGGTCTCCAGGGCGGCGGTGCCGAGGTTGACGCGGCGGCAGCCGGTGGCGAGGGCGGCGGCGAGCGAGGCGTCGTCGCGGATGCCGCCGGACAACTCGACCTTGATGTCCATGGCGCCGGCGACCTCGGCGATGAGGTCGCGGTTGTCGCCGGTGCCGAAGGCGGCGTCCAGGTCGACCAGGTGCAGCCACTCGGCGCCGGAGCGCTGCCAGGCCAGTGCGGCCTCCAGCGGGGAGCCGTAGGAGGTCTCGGAGCCGGACTCGCCGTGCACCAGGCGGACCGCCTGGCCGTCGCGGACGTCTACGGCGGGGAGCAGTTCAAGCTTCGGCATTACAGCGTCTCGATCCAGTTGGTCAGCAGCTGGGCGCCGGCATCGCCGGACTTCTCGGGGTGGAACTGGGTGGCCCACAGCGCGCCGTTCTCCACGGCCGCCACGAACCGTTCGCCGTGCGTGGCCCAGGTGACTTCGGGAGCACGGATCTTCGCGTTGGTGACTTCGAGGGACCAGTCGTGCGCCGCGTACGAGTGCACGAAGTAGTACCGGGCTTCGGCGTCGAGTCCGGCGAACAGCTGGGATTCCTCGGGGGCTTCGACGGTGTTCCAGCCCATGTGCGGGACGACGTCGGCCTTCAGCGGGCCGACCGTGCCGGGCCACTCGTCCAGGCCCTCGGTCTCCACACCGTGCTCGATGCCGCGCTCGAACAGGATCTGCATGCCGACGCAGATGCCCATGACGGGGCGTCCGCCGGCCAGCCTGCGGCCGATGACCCACTCGCCGCGGGCCTTCTTCAGTCCCTCCATGCACGCCGAGAACGCGCCGACGCCGGGCACGAGCAGCCCGTCCGCGTTCATCGCGGCGTCGAAGTCGCGGGTGATCTCGACGTCCGCGCCGACGTGGGCGAGGGCGCGTTCGGCGGAACGGACGTTGCCGAAGCCGTAGTCGAAGACGACGACCTTCTTCTTCGTATCCACGTGTCGCTCGTCGCTTTCTAGTCCCAGAGACCTTGAATGCGCAGGACGCCCGCCACCAGGCACATCAGCGATGCGATGGAGAGCAGGACGATGACGCCCTTGGGCATGCCCTGCTTGGAGAAGGAGTAGACCCCGCCGGCCAGGAACAGGCCGAGCAGGATCAGGATGGTGTTGAGGCCGGTCACAGCGCGCCCTTCGTGGACGGGAGGATTCCGGCCGCGCGCGGGTCGCGCTCGCTGGCGTAGCGAAGTGCGCGGGCGAGCGCCTTGAACTGGCACTCCACGATGTGGTGCGCGTTGCGTCCGTACGGGACGTGGACGTGCAGGGCGATCTGGGCCTGGGCGACGAACGACTCCAGGATGTGCCGGGTCATCGTCGTGTCGTAGGCGCCGATCATCGGCGCCATGTTCTCGGGCTCGGTGTGCACCAGGTAGGGGCGGCCGGAGAGGTCCACGGTGACCTGGGCGAGCGACTCGTCCAGCGGGACGGTGCAGTTGCCGAAGCGGTAGATGCCGACCTTGTCGCCGAGGGCCTGCTTGAAGGCGGCGCCGAGCGCGAGGGCGGTGTCCTCGATGGTGTGGTGCGAGTCGATGTGCAGGTCGCCGTCGGTCTTGACGGTGAGGTCGAAGAGACCGTGCCGGCCGAGCTGGTCGAGCATGTGGTCGTAGAAGCCGACCCCGGTCGCGACGTCGACCTTGCCGGACCCGTCGAGGTTGATCTCGACCAGGACGGACGTCTCCTTCGTGGTGCGTTCCACGCGGCCTGTGCGGGGGTTCATGCGTCGTGCTCCTTCTTCAGTCCGCGCACCGCATCGAGGAACGCGTCGTTCTCTGCCGGGGTCCCCGCGGAGACCCGCAGCCATCCCGGTACGCCGTTGTCCCGGACCAGGACGCCCCGGTCGAGGATCTGCCGCCACGCGGCGTGGCTGTCGGCGAAGCGGCCGAACTGGACGAAGTTGGCGTCCGATTCGGTGACGTCGAAGCCGAGACCGCGCAGTTCGGCGACGATCCGGTCGCGCTCGCTCTTGAGCTGCGCGACGTACCCGAGGAGCGTATCGGTGTGCTCCAGGGCGGCGAGCGCGGTGGCCTGGGTGACGGAGGACAGGTGGTACGGCAGCCGGACCAGCTGCACCGCGTCGACCACGGCCGGGTCGGCGGCCAGGTAGCCGAGGCGGAGCCCGGCGGCGCCGAACGCCTTCGACATGGTGCGCGAGAGGACCAGGTGGGGACGGCCCTCGATCAGCGGGAGCAGCGAGGGGTGGTGGCTGAATTCGCCGTACGCCTCGTCCACGACGACCATCGACGGCTTGGCGGCCTGCGCCGCCTCGTACAGCGCGAGGACGGTGTCGGCGTCGACGGCGGTGCCGGTGGGGTTGTTGGGCGAGGTGATGAAGACGACGTCCGGGCGGCGCTCGGCGATGACGGCGCACGCGGCGTCGACGTCGATGGTGAAGTCCTCGTTGCGCGGACCGGAGATCCAGCCGGTGCCGGTGCCGCGGGCGATGAGGGCGTGCATCGAGTACGAGGGCTCGAAGCCGATCGCGGTGCGCCCGGGCCCGCCGAAGGTCTGGAGCAGCTGCTGGAGGACCTCGTTGGAGCCGTTGGCGGCCCAGACGTTGGCGGTCTCGACGCGGTGCCCGGCGGTGCGGGTGAGGTAGCGGGCGAGCTCGGTACGCAGCTCGACGGCGTCCCGGTCGGGGTAGCGGTTGAGGTCGCGGGCGGCCTCGCGGACCCGTTCGGCGATGCGGTCGACCAGGGCGTCGGGCAGCGGGTAGGGGTTCTCGTTGGTGTTGAGCCGTACGGGGACGTCGAGCTGGGGCGCGCCGTACGGGGACTGGCCGCGCAGTTCGTCGCGGAGGGGCAGGGCGTCCCAGGGGTTGGCCGTGGGGCCGCCCGCGTTGTTCTTCGTCACTGCTGGGGAACCTTCCACCCGAACCTGGCCTTGAGCGCGGCGCCGTGGGCGGGGAGGTCCTCCGCCTCGGCGAGGGTCACCACGTGGTGGGTGACCTCGGCGAGCGCGTCGCGCGTGTAGTCGACGATGTGGATGCCGCGCAGGAAGGACTGCACGGACAGGCCCGAGGAGTGGCAGGCGCAGCCGCCGGTGGGCAGCACGTGGTTGGAGCCGGCGCAGTAGTCGCCGAGCGAGACGGGCGACCAGGGGCCGACGAACACCGCCCCGGCGTTGCGGACGCGGTCGGCGAGCGCGGCGGCGTCGGCAGTCTGGATCTCCAGGTGCTCGGCGGCGTACGCGTTGACGACGGTGAGGCCGTCCTCCAGGTCGTTGACGAGGACGATCGCGGACTGCCGGCCGGCCAGGGCGGGCTCGATGCGCTCCTCGACGTGCTTGGTCGCGGCGACCTGGGTGACCAGCTCGGCCTCGGTGGCGGCGGCCAGCTCCTCGGAGTCGGTGACCAGCACGGCGGCGGCCATCGGGTCGTGCTCGGCCTGGCTGATCAGGTCGGCGGCGACGTGCACCGGGTCGGCGGTGGCGTCGGCCAGGATGGCGATCTCGGTGGGCCCGGCCTCGGCGTCGATGCCGATACGGCCCTTGAGGAGGCGCTTGGCGGCGGCGACGTAGATGTTGCCGGGGCCGGTGACCAGGTCGACGGGGCGGCAGTCCTCGGTGCCGTACGCGAACATCGCGACGGCCTGGGCGCCGCCGGCCGCGTAGACCTCGTCCACGCCGAGCAGGGCGCAGGCGGCGAGGATCGTCGGGTGCGGCAGTCCGCCGAACTCCTTCTGGGGCGGCGAGGCGACGGCGAGGCCGGGGACGCCCGCCTCCTGGGCCGGGACGACGTTCATCACGACGGAGGACGGGTAGACCGCGCGGCCGCCCGGCACGTAGAGCCCGACGCGGTCGACGGGCACCCACTTCTCGGTGACCGTGCCGCCGGGGACGACCTGCGTGGTGTGCGTGGTGCGGCGCTGGGCGCGGTGGACGAGGCGGGCGCGGCGGATGGACTCGTCGAGGGCGGCGCGGACGGCCGGGTCGAGCTCGTCCAGGGCCCGGTCGAGGGCGGCGGCGGGCACCCGGACCGATTCCAGCCGGACGCCGTCGAACTTCTCCCCCCAGTCGATCACTGCCGCCGAGCCACGATGGCGTACGTCCTCGCAGATGGGCCGCACCGTCTCCAGGGCGGCTTCCACGTCGAACTCGGCACGGGGCAGCAGGTCGCGCAGGGCGCCACCCTCGGGGAGGGCATCGCCGCGCAGATCGATTCGAGAGATCACACCGCAATTCTCGCAGACCGCCGCGCGCGGCCGGACGCCCGTATCACTGGCTGATACATGCCGGTGCTGTGACGGCTGACTATGTGCGTTCATTCCGTCACTCAGAGGGAATAACGGGATCACGCCTCCGAACGAAAGGGGCACCGGTGACGGAGCGGCACGACGATGATCTCCCGGACGGCCTCAGCGGGGCGGAGCTGGGCATGTGGCAGTCCTTCCGGAACGGCACGACCTACGACCTCCGGTCCCGCGACCGGGCCCTCGACGATCCCTTCGCCCCGCACGAGTGGGGCCCCGAGCGCAGTGTGGCGGCCCGGGTGGTCGCCCGGCTGCTGCTGAGCGGACCGCCGGCCCGGCCGGGCCGGGTGACGGCACTGAAGCTCTGGGGCGTACGGATCACGGGGAAGCTGGACCTGGCGGGCGGGCGTGTCGATCCGTACGTGGAGCTCACCGGCTGCCGGTTCGACGAGGAGGTGGTGTTCCCGGAGTGCCACTTCACGACCCTGCGGCTCGTGGGGTGCGCGATGCCCCGGTTCGACGCGGCCCGGCTGCGTACCGAGGGCGATCTGCATCTGCCGCGCTGCCGGGTCGAGCACGGCATCCGGCTCACGGACGCCCAGATCGGCACGGACCTCCTGGTCAACCAGATCGAGGTCGGCCCGGACCGGCAGGGGCGGGCGCTGCTCGGGGACGGTCTCGCGGTCGCCCAGGACCTCCAGGCCGAGATGGCCGACATGCTGGGCGAGCTGAGTCTGCGCGGGGCGAAGGTGGGCGGTTCGCTGAGCCTGCGCGGCAGCCGGCTGCGCGCGGGCCGGGGCCGCCGCGCGCTGAACGCCCCGCAGCTCAGCGTCGAGCGCACGCTGTACATGAGCGAGGCGTGGGTCAGCGTCGACACGGGGAACCAGGGCACCACTCCCCCGTACGGCATCGCCACCTCGCCGACCCCGGCGCACGGCACCCGCTCGCAGGTGTTCCGGTGCCGGGGCGGGGTGCGGCTGGACGACGGCAGGTTCGGTGACGCGGTGGACCTGCACAAGGCGGTCTTCGTGATGGACACGCACGAGGAGCTGTCGCTGCGCCGGACGGTCACCCCGGAGCTGCGGTTCAACCCGGAGCGGCCGGTGCGCGGCCGGGTGGTGCTCAACGGCGCGAAGGTCGTCACGCTGATCGACATCTCCACGAGCTGGCCGGGCCCGGGCGGCCTCGCGATGGGCGGGTTCGTGTACGAGAACCTCGTCCCGTACGGACACTTCCCGCTCTCCCGGCGCCTGGAGTGGGTGGCGGCGGCCACCCCGGAGTACGTGCCGGAGCCGTACGAGCGGCTGGCGGCGGTGCTCCGCAGCTGCGGCGAGGACGCGGACGCGCGGGAGGTGCTGCTCGCCAAGCAGCGCCGCCGCCGCGAGACCCTGCCGCCGGCCGGGAAGCTGTGGGGCTACCTCCAGGACTGGACGGTGGCTTACGGGTACCGGCCGGGGCGGGCCGCGGTGTGGATGGCGGTGCTGTGGGCGGCGGGCACCCTGGCGTTCTCGCGGTACGACCCGGCGTCGCTCAAGGGCGCGGAGCATCCCCAGTGGAACGCGGCGCTGTACGCGCTGGATCTGCTCGTCCCGGTGATCGATCTCGGCCAGCAGGGCTACTGGCGGCTGGAGGGCGGCTGGCAGTGGATGGCGGCCGGGCTGGTCCTGGTGGGATGGATACTGGCCACCACGGTCGCGGCGGGCGCCTCCCGGCTGCTGCGCCGGGGCTGACCGCCGGGCGCCGGGGCGCGGGTCGCCCGCCCCGGCCACGGCGGGCCGCACGGGCCCGGGCAGACCACGGACCTTCTGCCCACCACCAACGAGAACCAGCCAGAATCCCGGGATTCCTTTACCGCTCCTTGACCGACGGCGGGACAACCCATCCGCTCGGCACAAATGCTTCACAGCGCACCCCCTGGCGCCCGCCTCCACCTGCGCTTTTGAATGGTCTGCACCATGCCTTTCCTCCGCGCTCTGCTCCGAACCGCGCGCGTGATCCGGCACACCCCGGTGCTCTCCACCGGGCTGCCCGCGGACCACGCGGTGCTGCTCGACGCCCCCGACGAACGGCTGTCCCCGGCGCTGGTGGCCGCCGCGGCCGGGGAGTACGAACCGGCCGCGAAGCTCCTGGCGACCACCCGGGACGCGGCCGAGTGGGAGAGCCGGGACCGCTATCTGAGACGGCTCGTCGCGTTCGCCCGCAACCGGGACGGCTGGCTCGCGGACTGGCTGGCCGCCGCGCCGCACGATCCGGACGCGCTGCTCGTCAAGGCGCAGCTCGCGGTCGACCGCGCCTGGGAGTCCCCGGCGCGCGCGGAGCAGCTGCGCGAGCTGGGGCCGCTGATCACGGCGGCCGCTGCCAGTGATCCGCGCGACCCGGTGCCGTGGCGCCTGGCGCTGGACCACGCCCGGGGCACGCAGGCCACGCACACCACGTTCGAGGCGCTGTGGGGGGAGGCCCTCCAGCGCTCCTCGCACCATTACGGCTGCCATGTGGCCGCCCTCCAGTACCTCTCGGCCGCCTGGTACGGCTCGCACCGCGAGTGCTTCGACTTCGCCGAGCGGGCCGCCGAGGACTCGGTGCCCAGCTCCCTGGTGCAGGCGCTGCCGCTGCGGGCCGCGTTCGCGATGCTGACGGAGGGTCCCTGGGACACCCGGTCCACCTCGGTGCAGCAGGAGCGGATCGACGCGGCGGCGGATCTGGCCATCTCGCTGTCGGACTCCTTCGCCCCGGGCGACCCGTGGCCGGCCGAGGTCCGCAATCTGCTCGCCTACGTCCTGGTGGTACGGGGCCGGTGGGCGGAGGCGCTGGAACAGTTCGGCCGGATCGGCCCGCACGCCTCCTCGTTCCCGTGGGCTTCGGTGTCCGGCGATCCGCTGGGCCGGTTCCTGGACGCGCGGGACGGCGCACGGCTCCGGGTGGCCTCCGCGACCCCGCTGAGGCAAGGCTCCGGACGAGGGCGGGCGCGCGGCCATTACGCTTGACCGCTGTGACCACCGCTCGCCTGCCCCTGTTCCCGCTGAACGCGGTGCTGTTCCCGGGCCTCGTGCTGCCCCTCAACGTCTTCGAGGAGCGATATCGCGCCATGATGCGGGAGCTCCTCACCATCGACGAGGACGAACCGCGCCGCTTCGCCGTGGTCGCCATCCGGGACGGCCGGGAGACCGCCGTGACGGGTCTCGGCATGCCGGAGGCGGTCCGCAAGCCCGTCGAACGCGGCCCGGCCGACGGCTTCGGACCCGACCCCCTCCAGTCGCTGCACCGGGTGGGCTGCGTCGCCGACGCCGCGACCATCCGGGAGCGCGCGGACGGCAGCTTCGAGGTCCTGGCCACCGGCACCACCCGGGTCCGGCTCCTGTCCGTGGACGCGTCCGGCCCCTTCCTCACGGCCGAGCTGGAGGAGCTGGAGGAGGACCCGGGCGACGAGGCGGGCCCGCTCGCCGAGGGCGTCCTGCGGGCCTTCCGCGGCTACCAGAAGCGCCTGGCGGGTGCGAGCGAGCGCTCCCTCACCACGGGCGCGGAACTGCCGGACGACCCCTCGGTCGTCTCGTACCTGGTCGCCTCCACGGTGGTCCTGGACGTCCCCGCCAAGCAGCGGCTCCTCCAGGCCCCCGACACCGCGACCCGCCTCCGCGAGGAGCTGCGGCTCCTGCGCTCGGAGACGGCGGTGATCCGGCACCTGCCCTCGCTCCCGGCGGTGGACCTGACCGTCGCCCCGACGCACCCCAACTGAGGCCATGGCCAAGAAGCAGAAGAAGTCCCCGTCCGGCGGCACCCCCGCCACGGTCGCCCTGACGGCGGCGGGCACGGCGTTCACCGTCCACGCGTACGAGCACGACCCGGCGTCGCCCTCCTACGGTGAGGAGGCGGCCCAGGCCCTGGGCGTCTCCCCCGACCGCGTCTTCAAGACCCTGGTCGCCGACGTGGACGGCCGCCTGACGGTCGCGGTCGTCCCGGTCGCCGGCAGCCTCGACCTGAAGGCCCTGGCCGCGGCGGCGGGCGGCAAACGCGCCACGATGGCGGACCCGGCCGCGGCGGAACGCACCACGGGCTACGTCCGCGGCGGCATCTCCCCCCTGGGCCAACGCAAACGCCTCCCCACGGTCCTGGACGCGTCGGCCCGCACCCACCCCACGATCTGCGTCTCGGCGGGCCGCCGGGGCCTGGAGGTGGAGCTGTCCCCGGAGGACCTGGCAGCGCTGACAGACGCGACCTTCGCGGACATCGGCCGGGGTTGACGCGAGGCGCGGGACCCCCAGCGCACCGGTTCCGTCCTCAAACGCCGGACGGGCTGGAAAATCCAGCCCGTCCGGCGTTTGAGGACCGGGGTCCGGGGCGGAGCCCCGGTTTCGGGAAGGGGCGGGGGGGGGAAAGCCCCCCCGCGCC